>NZ_JARBDB010000050.1:0-95555 GCF_036577605.1 Paenibacillus sp. GYB004 | reverse complement strand
GCACGCCGCCAGCGTTCGTCCTGAGCCAGGATCAAACTCTCCAATAAGGTTGAGTCGCTTCTCCGATTTCACTCACGAGAAGCTTCTCTTTATTTTAGAGCTGATTGCTCAAACGTACTGACTTGTGAAATTTCGCAGCTTGCGCCAACGAAATCTCTTATATGGTCCGTTTCATTTGTTCAGTTTTCAAGGAACTTTGTTGTCGCCGTCATGGTTCATAAGCCTTATTTACTGACTCATTTTTTTAGCGAATCATGTCGTGACAAGAACTTATAATATCAGGTTTCAAAATGGAATGCAACTCTTTTCTTAAATTATTTTTCGGATTCGGTCCAGGACTCCCACAGTAGCCGTTACAACGCAGCAAAGACCAGGTTAAATTACATGTTCGACAAAAAGAAAAGCTTCTTGACGAAACCTTAGCCGTGGTGCATGACCCGGCGTACGAGGCAGTTCTCCTTGCGAACAGAAAGACTTCAGCTTCGCTGAAAACTGAATCTTCCTTAGCTCTTAAGGAAAAACCATCCGGTCAAAGCATCCGGACGGTCTTGGTGTGCAGCGTTTGCGCGTTGAAGGGAGGGGGACCCTCGCTCGGGCCGCTCGTTGATGAGTTTTTAGGGTAACAGTTCGCCTTCGGTTATGGCCCGTGAGCAGCTTTCACACGATCAGATCCCCTTCGGCTTTCGCTAAAACGAAATACGTACGGACTAAATCACATAATAAGAGACTCTGGCACCCTCTATATTCGGCATATTGGGAGGGCTGAGACGTATAGAGGCGGTTTGTATTCCTTATTTCAACCAACTAATGGGGGTATAACCCTTTCAGCGGATTTAGAAGCTACAAACCGCTCTTATTCCGTGCCCAACCGGGTGTTCGAACAAAATTAAGGGCGCAAACCACTCTTATTCGGTTCCCTCCTCTGAGCGGGAGCACAAGGTCCAGGATGCTACGATGAACGTCCGGCATTGTGTCCATTTAAGAAAAAACTCTAACACAATGCTTTTTCCACAATGCATGCCCGGCGTAAGCGATAGCTTCTATTCGGTTATCCCTCAAGCAGCCGCTGCAGTTCTGTCTCGTCCTCAATTACAGGGATGCCCAGTTCTTTCGCTTTGGCCAATTTACTGCCCGCACTCTCACCGGCAATGACAAGATCGGTCTTCTTGGATACACTGCCGGTTACCTTGGCACCGAGCGCTTCAAGCTTTTTAGCGGCCTCGTCCCGCCCCATGCTGGTTAGCGTACCGGTGAGCACCACGGTTTTGCCGAACAGCGGATGCTCGGTATTGGCCGGCTGCGCCCGTTCCTCCGCTTGCGGCGTTACGCCTGCCGCCAGCATCCGCTCGATGCTGCGGATCATGACGGGATCGGCAAAAAAGTTCACGATGCTCTCCGCAACGATGCCGCCGATATCCGGGATGCCAGTCAACTCGTCGGCCGTAGCGGTCATCAGTCTTTCGAGGCTGCCGTAATGCTCGGCCAGCGACTTCGTCGTCGTTTTGCCCGTATTGGGGATACCAAGCGCGAATAAAAACGAAGGCAGATCGCATGTCTTGCACTTCTCGATCGCTTCGAGTAGCTTCTTGGCCTTCTTGTCCCCGAATCGCTGCAGCTTGATCAGATCTTCAAATTGCAAATAAAACAAGTCGGACGGATCGCGCACCTCAAGCTCGTCATACAACTGTTGGGCCGTCATAATACTGAACGTCTCGATATCCATCGCATCGCGCGAGGCGAAATGCGTGATCCGGCCTATTAGTTGAGGCTTGCAGCCAAGCCGGTTTGGACAGAACAGATGAGCGCCCCGCTGCTCCAGTTCGGTGCCGCAAGACGGACATACGGTAGGATAAACGATCTCCGTTCCGTCCTGCTCCTCGGTCACTTTGCCGAGAATTTCCGGAATCACGTCATTGGAACGACGGATGAAGACAGGCGTTCCGAGTGCGAACTTCAAGTTTTTGCGTTCGATGTCGCCTATGTTGTTAAGCGTACAGTTGGACACGGTAACGCCGGCGATATCTACCGGCTCGACGGCGGCGACAGGCGTCAACTTGCCTGTCCTTCCTACTTCCCACGATACCGATTGCAGGATCGTCGTGGCTTCTTCGGCTTCGAATTTGAAAGCTACCGCCCAGCGTGGAAATTTATCGGTATAGCCGAACACTTCGCGTGTACGCATATCGTTAATTTTGACTACCGCACCGTCAATCAAAAAATCAAAATCATGCCGCACGGTCTCCAGCCTGCGCAGTTCCTCGGCGACGTCCTGAATCGAGTCGTAAAATTGGACGTACGGGTTCACCTTAAAACGGTTGTCCCTCAAAAATTGCACCATTTCGCGATGGTCCTTAAACCGGGCTTCATCCGAATATCCGACATTGTAAATGAAAGCGTTCAGTTTTCTTTCGGCTGTCGCTTTCGGATTCAAGTTGCGGAGCGCGCCGGCTGCAGCGTTACGCGGATTTTTCAGAGTCTCCGCCGCAGTTTTGTTGTAGGCATCGAAGACCGACAAGAACATCATGCCTTCGCCCTGCACCTCAATAACCCCGTCCCTGTAAGGAATTTCAAGTGGGATGGAGCGAATCGTCTTCACTTGTGGAAGAATCCCTTCGCCAACGACCCCGTTGCCGCGCGTGGAAGCCTGAACGAGCTGACCTCCGTCATAAGTCAGATTCAACGAAAGTCCGTCGAACTTCAGCTCTACGACAAAGGATGGCTCCGGCAGCGGATCTTCCGGATTACGGGTGTTATAATCGTTAATCAGCTTGAGCACCCGGGTATGCCAAGCCATCAGATCGTCTTCATTTTGCGCTTTATCCAGACTCCATAGTCTCGCCAGATGCTTGTGCGGCTGAAAGCCGTCCAGCAGCTCTCCGCCGACGCGCAAGGTCGGAGAGTTCGGCAGCGTGACGCCGGTCTCCCGCTCCAGTGCAACGAGCCGGTCGTACAGCTCGTCGTACTCCTTGTCGCTAATGATGGGCTGATCCAGCGTATAATACTGGTAATTGTGCTTGCCGATTTCATCGATCAAGCTCTTCATCGTTTCCATCGCATCTGCCACGATTCAACTTCATCCTCTCATAAACGGATTTAATAGTCCGCAATCCTGCACGCGATCCTGTCCGCACACTGCCGGCAGGACGGAAGTTTCGTGTCAGCCGTTTACAGCTTGGAGATCGGGGCGAATTTCGCGAGCAGCCGCTTCACCCCGACAGGAGCCGGAAAAGCGATCTGCAGCTCCGTATCGTCGCCGCTTCCCTTTACAGCAACGATGACACCGGTCCCCCACTTGCCATGGCTCACTTTATCACCGTTCGCATACGATGACGCCGCGCCGCTTCCGGCAGTTCCGGCCTGGCGCTGCTGAACACCTGCAGCGGCTCTGCCGGCGGCCGAAGGAGCTGCGCCGATCGAGCTTCCCGCTGGCGAGCCATATGCTCCCCTCGCTGGGGAGCCGTATACCGACGTGCCGCCGCCGTATCCCCCGCTTCGGGAGCTGTAAGAGGACCCGCTGCCGCCAATGACGCCGTAACCTCCCGCATTCTCGACCAGCTCCGCAGGAATTTCTTTGAAAAACCGCGACGGAGCGTTCGCCGCCGTCTTCCCGAACAGCGTCCGCATCCGTGCGCAGGTCAAGTAAAGCTTCTCCTCCGCACGCGTGATGCCTACATAAGCGAGCCGGCGCTCCTCCTCCAGCTCTTCGTTGTCCAGAAACGCACGGCTGTGCGGGAATACCCCTTCTTCCATGCCGATGATGAAGACCACCGGGAACTCCAGTCCTTTGGCACTGTGCATCGTCATCAGGATGATCGCGTCTTTGTCGCTGCCGTCGTCTTCCTTGTCCATCGTGTCGATGTCCGCGATTAAGGCCAGATCGGTCAGAAACGACACGAGCGATTTCTCTTCGCTTCGCTTCTCGAAATCCAGCGTAACGGAAAGAAACTCGTCGATGTTTTCTAATCTCGACTTCGATTCGATCGTATTTTCCCGCAGCAGCTCTTCACGATAGCCGGTCAGCTCCAGCATCTTCTCGGTAAGCTCCGTAACGGACAAATAGTCGAGCATTGCGTTCAAATTGCGGATCAGCCCGTAAAACTCGGCCAAGGTAGCCCGAAATCTCGCGCTTAATTCCAGGCTGTCCGCCTGCTCCAGCGCGGCAAAGATGGAAATCCCCCGCGCCGCCGCAGCTTCAGCCAGCTTGTCCAGCGTCGTATCGCCGATCCCGCGCTTCGGTACATTAATGATCCTTCTTAAACTAATATCGTCATCCGGATTCGAGATCAGACGCAGATAAGCCAGGATGTCCTTAATTTCTTTCCGGTCATAGAACTTGATGCCGCCCACGATCTGATAAGGGATATCCGACTTGATCAAAATTTCCTCGATTACCCGAGACTGGGCATTGGTCCGGTACAGCACCGCGTGGTTCGAATACTTCTGGCCCTGCTTATAGTTTTTGACGATTTCCCCGGCTATAAAATAACCTTCCTCGTGCTCAGAGCCCGCTTCATACCGCTGCAGCTTGCTTCCGTCGCCTTTGTCCGTCCATAACCGCTTGGGCTTGCGTCCGGTATTGTTGTTAATGACGGCGTTGGCCGCATTCAGGATGTTGGAGGTGGAACGGTAATTTTGCTCGAGGTAGATCGTGCGGGCTTCCGGGTAGTCTTTCTCGAAATTCAAAATATTTGCAATGTCCGCTCCGCGCCAACGGTAAATCGACTGGTCGCTGTCGCCGACGACGCATATATGATGATGCTTGTCCGCAAGCATCCTGCATAGCATATATTGAGCTCTGTTCGTATCCTGATACTCGTCCACGTGAATATATTGGAACTTGTTCTGGTAAAACTCCAGTACATCCGGAACTTGCTGAAACAGCTCGATCGTCTTCATGATCAGGTCGTCAAAATCGAGCGAGTTGTTGGCCTTCAGCTTCTTCTGGTAAAGCGTGTATACTTTGGCGACCTGGCCTTGAAAGAAATCGCCGATTTTGCGCTCGTACCGCTCCGGCGTGACCAATTCGTTTTTGGCTGAACCGAGCTCCGCCTGGATTGCCTTCGGCTCGAACTTTTTGGCGTCGACGTTCAGTTCCTTCATACAAGTCTTTATAACCGACAGCTGGTCCGTGGAATCGAGAATCGAGAAATTGGATGAATATCCGATCCGATCAATGTCCCGCCGTAAAATGCGCACGCACATGGAGTGAAACGTGGACACCCAAATGTCCGACGCCGAAGGTCCGGCGATTTTCCCGATTCTGTCCTGCATTTCCCGGGCTGCTTTATTCGTAAATGTGATGGCCAAAATGCTCCAGGGAGCCGCTTTCCGCGTAGCGATCAAATAAGCGATCCGGTGCGTCAAAACGCGCGTCTTGCCGCTGCCCGCTCCCGCCATAATAAGTACGGGGCCGTTCAGCGCCTCGACCGCCTCCCGCTGCTCCTTATTCAGTTTGGCCACTGCCGCATGAATATCGATGCTTCCGTTCATTCCGGTCAACCTTTCTATTCTTGTATCGCCCGGACCGTCTCCAGGGCACGATCCAGGTTCTCGTATACGGCGTTCCCGACGATGATCGTATGAGCCGCTTCCGACGCCAGTCTCGCTTTGTCGGGGCCGTCGATGCCTCCCCCGTAAAACAGCCGGGTACGCTCGAGCTGCGCCGCAGCGCGCTTCACCAGATCCATATCGCCGAACATACCGCTGTATTCGACGTAAAATACGGGAAACCGGAACAGCTTCTCCGCGATTCTCGCATAAGCGACCACATCGTCCGCTTGCAGCTCTGTCCGGGCTTCCGTTACGCGGGCCGCACTGGAGCCGCTGTTCAAAATCACGTATCCCTCTGCTGCAATCTGATCCCACTGCATCATCGGACCGTATTCTTTCACCGCACGGTGATGCTGACCGACAACAAAATCCGGATTGCCCGCGTTCAGCACGACGGGGATCAAATACATATCGAATCCCGGGACGATCGCGTCGTGATCGGATATTTCCAGCACACAAGGCACCTCGAACCGGCGAATCCGGGACAGCAAATCTACCGTATTATCAAACGTAACTCCCGTTGTGCCGCCAACCATAACGGCATCCGTACCCGACATGCACACCCGCTCGAGCGCCGAGTCGGTGATGTCCCGGTCCGGGTCCAGCTTGAAGACGTGCTTCCACCGTCCAATGTCGATGTTCAACCGTATAACCCTCCGACTATCCGGGCGTTGTTCCCTTCAAAATAAAAAACTAATCTCAGTCTATGTCAGCGCTCCGGGGGTGTCAAATGGTTCATCGCGGCGTTTGTTTCCATCATACCAAAAGCGAATGTATGTTCGCAATCGTTTCCAACAAGGAATCGTTCCCTATAAAAAATAAAACCACGGAAGCTGAAGTTCCGTGGCTGATACCAATCTGCTTTATTTGTCGCTCTTCTCATACTGCGCCAGCTTGGCGCGAAGCTCCTCAATCTCTTTTTGGAGCGCCTTCTTCTCGACGTCCCGCATCATCTCGTCCAGATTGGGAGCCGGTTTCTGCGGAGCGGGACCGGCGGCGGACGGCGGAGCTTCCGTCTGCGGCTGATAGCCGGGGCCGTAGCTGGGCGGCTTCGATCCGTATCCGCTCGAATAAGTGGAGCTTCCGTACGGCTGATGCGTCGTTCCGCTGGAGCTGCCATAATACGAACCGCCGCGGTAGTGCGGATCCGAATGATAGGGTCCGGGGCCGTAATCCGGCCGGTTCGGATACCCGTATGTCGGGTTATAAAAAGGATCGAACGCCGGTTCCTTTGGAATGACGAGGCAGGCGATAAAATATATCGGGATCAGCGTGCCTCCGGTGAAGAAAGCCGTCACCAGCAAGACGACACGCAGCAGCGTAGAATCGACGTTAAGAAGTTCGGCCAGCCCGCCGCATAAACCGAACAACTTGCTGTCTCTACGGGACCGGTACAATTTTTTCATGTCGGACAACACCTTTGTATGGTATTGGCTCACCGCATACCGGACTTGGCAGCGATGCAACCTTATGCTTCTAGTATAGAAAATCGGACGCCCATCCAAAACGGACCGAAGATGGTATTCGGACTGGACTTAAGTCGGGGACGACTGACAGGTCTTCGTATCGGGCATACCCTTCCTTATGGTAATATAAAATGGTTGAAATGGACAGCGGAAGTTCCGCAAACGACGGAAAAGAAAAGAGGGAACTTACTAATGAAGCAATACTTGCAGCTATGCGAAACGATATTAAACGAAGGCGTGCACAAGTCGGACCGGACTGGCACAGGCACAATCAGCCTATTCGGATACCAGATGAGATTTGATCTGCAGCAAGGTTTTCCGCTGCTGACTACGAAGAAGCTGCATCTTCGCTCGATCATTCACGAACTGCTGTGGTTTCTGCGCGGGGATACGAATGTTGGCTATCTGCACGAACACGGTGTATCTATATGGGACGAATGGGCTGATGAGAACGGCAATTTGGGGCCGGTGTACGGCAAGCAGTGGCGCTCATGGGCCAAGCCCGATGGCGGCGCGGTGGACCAGATTGCGATCGTGCTGGATCAAATCAAAAACAATCCCGATTCGCGCCGGATGATCGTCAGTGCATGGAACGTCGCCGAACTGGACCGGATGGCGCTGGCCCCCTGCCACTGTCTGTTCCAGTTTTATGTGGCGGACGGCAAGCTGTCGTGTCAATTGTATCAGCGGAGTGCGGACGTTTTCCTGGGCGTTCCTTTTAATATCGCCTCTTATGCGCTGTTGACGCTGATGATGGCTCAAGTTACCGGACTGCAGCCGGGTCATTTTGTCCATACCTTGGGCGACGCGCATATTTATTCGAATCATATGGAGCAGATCCGTCTCCAAGTAACCCGCGAACCCCGGCCGCTGCCGGCGATGAAGCTGAACCCGGATGTCCGGTCGATCTTCGACTTCCGTTACGAGGATTTCGAGCTGATTGGCTATGATCCGCATCCGCGCATTAAAGGGGAGGTCGCCGTATGAACGAACAAGCACCTGCTTCCGTCTCGATGATCGTCGCTATGGCGCAAGGCGGCGTAATCGGCAAAGACAACAAACTGCCTTGGCGGCTCCCGGCGGATCTGGCCTTTTTCAAAAGAACAACGATGGGCCATCCGGTGATAATGGGGCGCAAAACGTACGAGTCGATCGGGAAGCCGCTGCCGGGCCGGTTGAATATTGTGCTGACCCGGGATGCCGCCTATGCCGCCGACGGCTGCACGGTCGTCCATACGCCGGAGGAGGCGCTTGAGGCCGCTGCCGGGCAAAGCCCGTTCGTCATCGGAGGCTCGGAGGTGTACGGCTTGTTTTTCCGCTACGCCGACCGGATCTACGTTACCTCGATCGAGGAACGATTCGAAGGAGACGCCTTTTTCCCCGAACTCGATCCCAACGAATGGGAAGTTACCTCGAGCGTAGCGGGAGAGATCAATGAGAAAAATGCACACCCTCATACGTTTCTGACTTATGAGCGCAAGCTTGCCTGAGTAACACCAGCTGAAGGAGGGGAACCCGTGACCAGTGTATATAAAGCCGATTTAGTAGCCGCCTACAACCGTCACGCTGAAGAGCGGGACCAAGCGGGAACGGCCGAATGGAAAGTACGCGAACGAGAGCATTTTCTGAAAAACCTTAGGAAGAACGATACCAGGACGTTGCTGGAAGTCGGCTCCGGACCGGGACGGGACGGTCTGTTTTTTGCATCCGCCGGGCTTGAAGTTCTCTGCACCGACCAGTCCCCGGAGATGGTACGGATTTGCCGGGAGAAAGGATTGCAGGCCGAGGTGCGGAGCTTTGACGATTTGGGCTTCCCGGATCAATCGTTCGACGCCGTATACGCCTTAAACTGCCTGCTGCATGTGCCGAAGGCGGAGCTCCCGGCCGCCTTGAAGGAGATTCGGCGGATAATGAGGCCGGACGGGCTGCTTTACATGGGCGTGTATGGCGGGCGCGATTCGGAGGGGGTATGGGAGCAGGACTTTTATGAACCGAAGCGGTTTTTCGCGATGTACACGGATGAGAACTTGCTGAAGGCAGTCAGCAGCTTGTTCCGGATCGTATATTTCGACACCGTGTCGCAAGGAGAAGACAATCCTCATTTTCAATCGCTGATTCTTCAGCCAAGACAGTGAGCGGCAGCTTAATAAACCAGTTACACCGATGCTTCTATGAACGATAGAACTCTTCCAACATGCACCGTTAACGCACAGAAGCGGCCGGATAACCGGACCGCTTTTTTCATCGTTGCAGAAACTCAAGGTTTGTAGAGTCGCAAGGCCTTAAAGCGTTGCTTTTAAAAAAGTGATTGGTCATTCATCGTGGAGAAGGCTTCGTTTAGAAGCTTTTTTTCGCTAGCAAACGGCAACGTTCTCATTATACACCGCCAAATCCCACACGAGCCGAAAGAGACTGCAGATCCGGAAGCGCAACATCCGGCCGCAAATGGAAAGGGAGCGGTTCCTCAGACGACGGAAGATTGGCCGCATCGTACAGCCAGATCGTTTTCATGCCCGCAGAACGGCCGCCCGCAATGTCCGTATGCAGATTATCACCAACCATCACGCATAATTCAGGGGATTTTACGCCGCAGTTTTCCATAGCAAGCTCGAACATATAAGGAGCCGGCTTGCCGAAATAATTGATTTTCCGGCCCGTCATCGCCTCAAGTGCGCTATACAGAGCTCCGGTCTCCGGTACCTTTTCGCCCCGGCTCCCCGGATGAAACAAATCCGGATTGGTTGCAAGCACCGGCGTACCCGCGTCTATTTCTTCCATAGCTGCCTGTAGCTTCGCGTAATCATAGGACGTATCCCGGCCAATCACGAGCGTATCGGCCCGTTCGTCGCTGTACAGCGGCACTAAACGATGCCCGGCCCGTTCCAACGCGCTATGCAGGGAACGGCTGCCGATCACTTTAAGCGTCGTTCTGCCGTACAGCCTCATCAGGTGCAGCCCTATTAGCTCCGTAGCCGTCATAATTTGTTCGGACCCGGCTTTTAAGCCCATCCGGACTAAGCGGGCGGCCACCTGCGCGCCTGTATCGGTAGAATTATTCGTTACGAAGCGGACCTGCTTCCCTTTATGGCTTAGCCATTCCAGCAGCGCCAAAGCTCCGTCCGCCAGCCGATCGCCGAAATAGATGCAGCCGTCCAGATCGAAAAATACCGCTTCCGCCTGAAGCAGCAGCTCCAGAGCTGCGGATACGCTTCGTTCGTCATCCTCCAAAATTAACATGACCTTCCGTCCCTTCTTCCCAGCATCAGCTTCTTTCCGTCCGCGTCCGGGATCACGATGCCGAACCAGCTGGCAACCGTCGGCGCTACATCCACAAGTCCGATGTCCGGCAGACGTGCTCCCCGCTCGATCCCCGGGCCTGCCGCGACAAAGAATGCCTTCATCTCGTCCCGGTCCGCGAAATAACCGTGCATTCCGGTAAATTTGGACCGCTCTGCCGTTACCTCGCCGCCTTGATGCCCAAAGTTGACAAACCAGTCCAGATGCATGTCAAAAGCGAAGTCCGGCTTAAAACGGCTATGTTCGCCTCCTGCGGGGAGCCCCCATTTTTCAAATTCCGCATCGTCCTCCACCAGCAGCCGGACACCCTCCACGGACCGGAGCCGGGAACGAACCTGCTCCCGCAGCTTTTCCTTTTCCTCAGGATCTGGCTCCAGCAAATAAGCGTATCCGCTGCCGCCATTGGATACGGCCATCACCCTGCTCCGCTCCGGGCATGCCTCGTCAAACCAGCCTAACTGCTTAAACAGCACGTTCGGATAAAACGTTCGGGTCGCGTCGGCAAAGCCGTGATCGGACATGACGACCACATACGTCTCCTCCAGCCCGCCGGACGCCTCCAATTCCTGGAGCAGCTCCCCGATTCGCTCGTCTATATAGGTTAGAGACCAGTCCAGTTCCTCGGAATGCGTGCCATAATCATGCTGATAGCTGTCCGGAAGCAAATAATGGACAAGCAGCAAATGGGGTGAATGGCGCCGGATGAGATGCTTGGCGATTTCGGTCGTCAGCCAGTCCTGCATAGGACCGCGGGCATGATCTTTGCTCCATGACGCATACCTGTGCATGGGCAGACCTATATCGGCCAGTTCCTGCCATAAGGAGGGCGTACTTCCGGCTACCATCAATTCCTGCTCGTAACATTCCGGTATGACGAAATCGAGCCCTGCTGCGCCCCATGTTTTGGGCCAGCATAAGGCGGCTGTCGTGCCTCCGATTTGTTTCACCGCATCGTAAATCGTCAGACCATGAACGGACTCTTCCTTCGGGTACATCCGCTCTCCAAAGTGCTCCCCGACTCGGTTCGTCCCGCGGTCCACGACCCAATTGCCCAGAACGCCATGCTTGCGGGGATAGGTGCCGCACACGAGGCTCGTATGAATGGCCCACGTAGCCGAAGGCGTAATGCTGTTCATCCCGGCTTCGACCCCGCGCTCGGCAAGCTTTTTCAGGTTCGGCATCTGTACGCCGCTCCGATTCCAGTTGTTATACCCCAACCCGTCTATGCTGATTACAAGAACGCGGGGCAGTTCGGCGTTCGCTTTGTTCATCATTGACACCTCTTCCTAGGGCCCGCTCGACACGGTCCGGCTCCGGTAAACCGGCTACTCTTTCAGACCGCCCAGCGTCAGCCCTTGAATAAAGTATTTCTGCAGCATTAAAAACATCGCTATTACCGGTACAGCCCCTACGGCCGCGCCAGTCATCAGCAATTTAAAATTGGCCAGATTGGCGTCCTGCAGCGTCTTGAGGCCGGCGGTCAAAGTAAACCATTTTACATCGTTCAGCACGATGATCGGCCATAAGAACGAATTCCACTGCGCGACGAAGGTGAAGATCCCAAGCGAAGCCATCGCCGGCATAGCCAAGGGGATAACGACATGGATGAACGTTTTCCACTCGGACGCTCCGTCAATCTTGCTCGCTTCCAGCAGCTCGTTCGGCGTGCTGACCAGAAACTGGCGCATCAGGAAAACACCGAACGCTCCAGCCAGCCCAGGGAGGATCACCGCCCCCAACGTATCGTACAGCTGAAGGTTTTGCACGATCATAAACGTAGGAACGAGCGTAACCTGTTCGGGGATCATCATCGTGGCGAGAATAATCCAGAAAACTGCCATCCGCCCCGGAAATTGCTTTTTGGCCAGTACGTAACCGGCCATCGTATCGAACAATATACAACCGAGGGCACCTATTACGGCAACGACGGACGTGTTGATCAGCCATCGGATAATTTCGGTGCTCTTAAACAAATACACATAAGACGAGAACGTCGAACGGACCACTTCCTGCATTTTCGCTTCGTGAGCCTGCGCCTGTTGTCCGTGGCCCGCCTGCTCGGCTTCCCGCTTTTTTTGCCACTGTGAGAAATACTCCACTACTCCGAACGGATACAGCATGGGAGGATCGGATTCCACATACGATACGGGCTGCTGCATCTCTTCATTCTGATAAGACGGCAGTTGAAGGGATGTGGTGAAGATCCAATACAGCGGCAGCAGAGATATGACCGCCATAACGAGCAGCAGCCCGTATACGATCGATTTTCCGAGACGATTGCGTGCGGTATAGGTCATGAGGGTCCTCCTCTCTCAGCTGTTTTTGCTTCTTAAGCGAAACTTGAAGCGCCGTCTGTCATCGTCGCCGGATAGTTGGTACTGAATGATCGAGAACACCATAATGATCAGGAACAAGATGACGGATTGCGCGGAAGCAAGACCGTAATCGAAATCGCGGAAGGCGGTTTTGTAGATAACGTGCACAACGGTTTCCGTAGCGTTGCCCGGACCGCCGCCTGTCATCATGACGATTTGGGTGAACACTTGGAACGAGCCGATCAAGGTTAGAATCAGTAAATAAAACGTCGTCGGCTTCAGCAGCGGAACCGTAATTTGCCGCCAAATCTGAAAGGAAGACGCTCCATCTATACGGGCCGCTTCGACCAGATTCGGATTCAGGGAGCCCATCGCCGCCAAATAAATAATAATCCCCGCACCGGGCGGTATGAGCAGGTTCATCAAGATTAGCGACCACAGCGCCGACGAGGATTGCCCCAGCCAGTCGATCGGCTGCAAACCGATCCATTCCAGCATTCCGTTGAACAAGCCGAACCGGTAATTAAACATCCAGCGCCATACCATCGCGATCACAACCATGGAGGTGACCGACGGGATATAGAAGGCTGCGCGGAAAAACGTCCGGGATACCGGCCGGAGGGGGAAAACGAGAGACGCGATAACTAAAGCCGACCAAACCGATACAGGTACGGTTACGATCGTGTATACAAACGTGTTCCATAAGGAAACCCGGAACATCTCGCTCTTGAAAGCCTCGATGTAGTTGTCCAGTCCGACCCAATGGGCATCGAATATTTCAAACTTTTGAAAGGAAAGAACCAGCGACCAAAAAACCGGGAAAACCGTGAAGAGTGCAAACAACAGCAATTTGGGCAGCAAAAACCAATAAGCGGGCGCATACCGGCTGTAGCTGCGCTTGAGCTTTTGTCTGAACGTAATGCCGGTCTTCATCTGCTGCATGTAAGATTCCAAGCCCCAGTCCTCCTCATGAGGGGCCGGAGCTCCCGGTATCCGCGGAAGCCCCTGACCTTCTTATCGTTTCGAAACTTCATTCGTTGAGCTCTCGGAAAGCGGCCATCCAATCGTTTCCTTTGATTACTTTTTCAATATCGATTCTACTTGTCTGCCTGCGTCCTTTAATGCTTGCTCCGCGCTTTTCGTGCCGTTCACGGCAAGCTGAAGCTCTTTTTGAATCAGCTCGTCGATTTTGGCCCACTGCGGATGACGAGGCACCATAACGGCGTTTTCCGATATTTTTTGCGCTTGCTCCATTTGCGGATTGTCTTCGAACGGGCGTTTTTGTGCAGCCGATTTTTTGGATGGAAACACTCCGTAATATTTGGCTGTCGTATAGATTTCGTCCGTTGTCGTTAAAAACTTCATAAACTCGGCGATCATCTTGCGCTTCCCGTCATCCTTCTGCTTAAACATAACCCAGCCGAGAACGTCGCCGATTGTAGTCGATTTGCCGGTTGTACCGCTCGGGTATTCCGCAACCATAAAGTTCATCTTGTAAGGGTCTTTCTGGGCCGAAGCGATTGCCCACGAGCTCCACGGCTGAACGGCCATCAGCCTTTTGTCCGCAGCGGCAAATTGCTTCCACGTATCGCCGACGTTAGACGTTCCCATATCGGGAGGGGCTGCCTGGTGCTTGAATTTCAGGTCGAGAAACTTTTGCAGTCCGCTAATCGCTTCGGGTGAGTCGAACGTATATCGGGTCATATCTTCGCTTAACGGACGACCGCCATCCATCATAATGAACGGCCATGACTCGTAGTAGCTCGGCATAATATAAGTAGAGAAACCGTGCTTTCCGTCTCCGGTAAGCTTCTTCATCTTGTCTACGAACTCTTCATACGTCCATTTGCCGTCCTTAGGAGGCTCTACTCCTCTGGCTTTGAACATATCTAGGTTGAGCAGCAGCGTATGCACCCGGGAACTGACGGGAACGCCGTAATGCTTGCCCTGATATTCATACTCGGCTAACGTGTTCGGGAAAAAATCGTTCAGTTCTTCCTTGGTATAGAACGGGTCGATCGGCTCCACGACACCTTGTTGAATATTCTTGACGCTGGCAATCCGGTTGCTGACGTTATATACGAGGTCGGGCCATGCTTTGCCCGCTATGGCGACATTTAATTTGTCCTCCATCTCCGCCCATGGCGTCTGTACGATCTTGATCGTTACACCCGGATGAAGCTTCTCAAACTCGGCTTTTTTCTGTTCGATCCAAAAGTATTTATTGTTTTGATCATCCGACCATCTCGGACCGTCCCAGACGGTAATCTCCCCGGTCCAGGACGGAGCGTCCGCCGAGCCTTGACTCACTTTCGAGCCGGACGGAGCCGGGGATGAGCCGCAAGCGGACAGTACGACGGAAGCGATTAAAGTGACGGATGCCAGCTTAGCAAATCGAAAACGACGAAACATTCAGATAGACCTCCCGCTTAAAGTAATGGTAGTAGAAGAAAATTGGAATAAATGCAAATGCAGTCGAGCCGGCAGGCCTCACCCCCTCAACGGAAAAATAAAAAAGAGAAGGCGCAAAGAGGCGGCCTCCGCCATAAGCGGAAGTTGCAACTCCTTGAGCTTTCTCTCATCACACAAACTCAGGTTCGTTTTATTTTATTATTAGATCCCATCGGGAAAAAAATCTTGGAAGCTTTTACGCCATAACGCCGTTTCCGACACGGATAACGAGGTGGCGCCTGCATTCAACGCAGTCCGCGCTTCGTCCACGGTCCGGATTAGTCCGCTGGCGATGATCGGAATCGTATCGGTTGCCGCTGCATAGGTTTCAATTACTTTCGGTATGACGCCGGGCATGATCTCGATTCCGTCCGGTTCAAGCTGATCGATCAACTTGAGCCCGTTGTCCACGGCCAGCGAATCGATGACGAACAAGTGAAGGATGCCGTACAACCCCGCCTGCTTGGCCGCTTTTACCATATGACTCTTGGGCGTCACGATACCGTCTGCCCGGATATGGTCCGCTACGAATTCGATTGTTTCCTTGTCCGTGCTCGACAATCCGCGAACTAGATCCAGATGAATGAAGGAATGTTTTCCCGCATTCCTCACTTGCGTGACGGCCGGAATGATCTCCGAAGCGCTGCCGCCCATAAAAAACACGTTATCCACTTTGGATTCGAGAGCGGCATTTAACTCCGACAGTTTGCGTACGGCAGCAATGATCGGCTTGCTCCCGATTCGATGAAGTAAAGTCATCTTCCACTCCCTTAGATGCCTACTGAAGCCAGTATATCATACGGATCTCTTCTTGTTTGTTTAGTATTTGTTAATGTGGATGCGAGTCGGCCCGCTTCTCTGCATCATCACTTCGCGACGTCAATCGGACTCCAGATTTCCACCTGCTCTTCTTCCCCGTCCTCCCGGATATGAAACACTTCTATCGCGCAGGCATTACGCAAGGATACGTGCCCGTTCTCCTTCATAAACCGCTCCAGCTGTCCGTAGCCTTCCCCGATCGTGCGATTTGTGCAGATTACCCGTGCTTGATCCACACACCTCCGCCAAAAGAAAAACCGCCGCTAATCGTTAGCGGCGACTGAACTATTTATTTGGCTTCCGGTTTTTTATATGCATCGAAGATCACTTGAACGTCGGTTTCAGCGAGCGCATACGCCCATGAATCACCTTGTTTCACGATCCAGACCAGCCCGTTGTCCAGCTTGCCGGCGTATACGTCGGCAGATTCCTTGCCTTCTTTGCTGAATTTGATCTCGAGCTTCAGCTCGGCCGTATCGAGCTTCAATTCGGAAGCAGGCCGCACGAGCTGATCGGTTACCGCAAACAGCAGCTTGTCGATCGCCGGCTCGACATCGCCCGCCTTCACTTCCTTGCCGTCAAGCGTCCAGGCCGATTCGTTGAACGATTTGGTTTTGTCCGTTTTGACGACCGATTTTTTGGCGCCCTTCCATTGCAGCTCCACACCGACCACGTCCAGATAGTTGAGCTTAAACGGACTTTTGTTCATAAAGCTCATCAAATCTTTTTGCAATGTTGTGATTTGCTGGTCGGCCAGCTTATAAATGGCAGGACTATCTTTCAGCTTCGTATAAAAGTGTCCGGCAATCGGCAAGGGAGATCCGATCTGCACCGTTTTGACGGTGCCGTCGTTCAGCGTCACTTCAAATTCCTTGGTCGGGCTGCTCAAGCCAAACACCGACAGATCGGATGGATTGGCCTCGACTTCGCCGTCATGCTTCAGAGCCGTAAAGCTGCCCAGCCAACTTTCCACCGTACTCGTCTCGACCGGCATCGCCGCCGGCTTGACCATCGTCCACTTGCCGTCCTTCTTCTCGAACTCCAAGCCTTCCTCTTTCAGCTTAAAGCCCGCGATATCCTCCTGCTTCATCGTGACGAGCGGCTTGGAAACCGGCTCCTCCTCTTCCTTCTTGAAAAACGATTGGCTGGATGCATACCAGAACGCCCCGATCAATACGACGAGAAGCACGATCGTCGGAATGAACCGTTTCATCCTTTTCTCCTCCTCCACCAGATCGCCCCGCCAAGCGCCAGGATAAGCAGCGGGAATGCTACGATGGTGCCGTAGAAAATCCACTGTGCCTGATTCGGCATAATGAACGCCTGCTGCATCGCTTCTTCCTCACGCGGACGGATAGTGACCAGGTTCTCTTGTTCCTGCAGCCAGTTGACGCTGTTCAAGGCGAAGTCGCGGTTGCCTTGCTCACGAATAATCTGATCGTGCAGGAATTGGGCATTCCCGATCACGACCGCCTTCGGCTTGCCGTCCTTGTTCTCGATCGCGTAAGCGACGTCGAGCGGACCTTTCGGATCGTTCTCGTCCTGCTTGGTCTTGCCGGTCGTCAGCTGCGTCATATCGGTTTCGCCGTAAGCTTTGTCGGTTGATTTCAGCAGCGCTCTCGTCTTCCAATCGGTATTGTTCGCATCGGTCATTAACCCGAGCGCAACCGGAAGAATCGTTACCCGGTTCTGATCGGACAAGTCGTACGTAATATCATGGTAGTTGTAGCTCGGCACGATCGTAAGCGGATCTCCGAGCAGCGTACGGCCGGTCTCCACGACGATCGAGCGGGAATTTTTGACGTTGATCGTATTCAGCAAATCGTCGATATTGGTCCACGTGCCCAAATCTTTGGAGAAACCGAGTGCGATAAAGAGCTTGCCCTTGCCTCTCACATATTCTTTGAGCAGCGTGCTTTCCTTGGAGTCCAGATCGGTTTGCGGGCCTACGAGGAATACGGCTTCCGCATCGTCCGGAACTTTGCCTTCCTTATACAGGTTCAGCTCTTTGACTTCGTAGTTCTCCCCTTCGAGCGTAGAGCGCAGCGTCGAGATTTGTCCGGACGGCATCTCGCCGTGCCCGGTCAAGAAGTACACCGGACGTTTGACGTCGGACGTTAGGCCCATAATCGCCGCAGTGAACTTTTCTTCGCCGCTGAACGTATAGGAGCCTTGCGCCGCCCCCGGGCCGAACAGCTCATAGCTGAATACTTTCTTCTGCTTGTCGCCCATCTCGAACACGATTGTTCCGGCCTGGTCGATCTGATACTGCTGAGCTTTGGCCGGCTCGCGGGTCGGGTCTACCTCCTCGAAGGACATCCTGCCCGAACGCTTGGCGTATTCGTTCAACATATCTCGGATATCCCGGTACATGATCGAGTCGTCCGCCGTGGTGCCTCCCGTGAACATCGTTGCCTTCACATCTTTGTTCAAGTCATTCAGCACCATGACCGTTTTTTCGGACAAGGAGTATTTTTTATTTTTGCTCAAATCCCATTGGATGCCCTTCAAGGAACTCAGGAAGAGCGTTACGATAATAAATATCCCGATCACGGCAATCGATAAAACCGTCGCATTCGTGCCTTTGATCCATTTGTTCACGTCTCTTCCCCCCTTATCTCCAACGTTTGCGTTCCAGCGTCTGAATGCTCAGGACGAGGAACACGGCGATCAGCGTCACATAAAACAGCACATCGGCCAATTGGAAAATCCCTTTTTGCAAATTGATTTGACGGCCGGTGAGCGAGAATTGAATGATCCATTCCTTAAACTTGCCGCCGAAACCTTCCGCCGCCCAGTCGATCAGCCACAACACGAGCAGGATGACAAAAGCGGCAATCGCCGCAACCATCTGGTTGCTGGAAAGCGTCGAGGCGAACAAGCCGACCGCCATCATCGCAGCGCCCAGCAAAAACATGCTGAGATACGACAGCCAGAGCACAGACGCGTCCAAATCGCCAAAAGCCGACATGATCCACGGATAGATCAAGCTGCTTACTACGAGCATAAACATCAGTGTAAGCGCCGCCATATATTTCCCGAACACAATCTCTCCAATTCCGGCAGGCGACGTAAGCAGCATCTCGTCGGTACCTTGGCGGAATTCCTCGGAGACGAGGCGCATCGACAATAACGGAATAATGAACAAATAAATGAAAGTCGTGTTTCCGACGACAACCCGGGCATCTACGATGCTGTAGTTGGTCAGGACAAAATTCCAATAAAACATCACGCTCGACAGCAGCACATAAATCGCAAACGCGACGTAGGCGGTCGGCGAGTAGAAGTACATCTGCAGCTCCTTGCTGCAAATGGCCATAGCTCTACGCATTCTTCTCCACCTCCGGTTCCTCTTGCGGCTCCGCCGGTTCTTGCTCCTCGGGTTGCTTCTCGTCAGTCGTCAGCTTCAAGAAGATGTCTTCCAGGCTGAGGCTTTCCTTCTTCATGCCGAGAATCGGGTAGCCGCGTTCCGCCATCCGGTAAAACACCGCTTCGCGGATATCGGTACGATCCTTGGCCGTCACCTGAAGCAAGGTCGCCCCGGCTTCAACGCGTTCGCGGTCCAGTTCTTTGACCACTCCTACGTCCGGCAGCTCCTGAAGTTCGCGCATGACGTCCTCCTTCGGCCCTTTAATCTCCAGGCTGACTTCGAACGTCTCGCCCATCGTGCCCCCGATCCGGTCGGGATGCTCATCCAGTACGATGACGCCTTGATTGATAATCAGCACCCGGTTGCAGATCGCGTTCACTTCCGGCAAAATATGCGTGCTGATCAAAACGGTATGATTTTCGCCCAATTCGCGAATAAGCTGCCTGATCTCGATGATTTGCTTCGGGTCGAGCCCTGACGTAGGCTCGTCCAGGATGAGCAGATCGGGTTTGTGCACGATCGCCTGGGCGAGACCGAGACGCTGCTTATACCCTTTGGACAAGCTGCGAATAATTTGCCTCTCCCGGCCTTGCAGACCCAGCTTCTCGATTACTTCGCCGATCCGCTGCTTCTGTTCGCGCACCGGCACGTCGCGGAGACTGGCGACGAATTTCAAGTACGAGGTGACCGTCATCTCCGGATAAAGCGGCGGGGTTTCCGGCAAATACCCGATCTTTCTTCGCGCCTTGCGCGGATGATCGGCCATCGACAGGCCGTCCACCAGAATCGACCCTTTCGTCGGATTCAAGTACCCTGTAATCATGCGCATGGTAGTCGTTTTGCCTGCTCCGTTCGGACCCAAAAAGCCGACGATCTCGCCTCGGCTCATCGAAAAATCGATGTTGTGAACCCCTCTCTTATTCTCGTACAGCTTGCTCACCTGTTTGACTTCCAGCACCTTGACTCCCTCCTCTTCAGTAGAGACCTTAATCCCCAGGCTCATCTATCGGATGCATATCCCAGACTAACTCATTTTACCAGAAACAATATACTAACCAAACAATAATCAAACCTTAAACAAATATGAAAATTAGATTAAAATTTTGTGTCTAAATTGTGAACGAGTTAGAGTGATGAAACCATCCATGTCCCGGGGCACAGAAAAGGCAAGCTCTGCTTGCAGTAAGGTGCAAGGAAGCTTGCCTGTTGGACGAACTCCTGTCCGAAATAAGTGCCGTCAAGTCCGAAAGCTGTATGCAATGGGAGGGAGCCGGGTTTACATCTTCGCCTGCTCCAGATCTTCGATTCGTTGAAGCACCGAATATTCGTCCGGATAAATCATCAAATATTCGGTCAGTCCGACCATCCGGAACAATTTTTGAAAATGCGGCGTAACGCCGTAGGCGAAGGTGCGAAACTTTCCCTTCAGCCCGGCCCTGACGAGGCGGATCAGAACAGCGATTCCCGCGCTGTTAATATACGGAACGCGCGTACAATTCAAAATCAGGTAACTTCCCGGCGACCCCAGGCCGGTCTCCCACGCCCTCATGCCAAGCAGCGTCTCTTCGGCCTGCTTCGTCAAATCACCGCTCATATCGAGAATAACACCGTGTCCGAAGCTGCGCCTCTGTATCAGAAACTGGTTGTCCATCGCCGCCTACCCCTCCCCATTCGATACGAACTCGACCTCTGTATAAAACGTTCCCGCCTCATAACCGAACTGGACCCGGTCGGACAACGATCGGATCAGAAACAGCCCCCAGCCGCGGGGATTATCCTCCTCCAGCTTATCCTCCGCTCGCGGCATATCTGCCTTGGCGGCCATCCAGCCCTCGTAGTCGAAGCCGCTCCCCTCGTCGAGGATCCGGCATACCGCCCGTTCCCGGTCTACTTGCAGCCGGATGCGGACCCGCTTATGAAGATCCAGCCCGTTCCCGTGCTCGGCCGCGTTCAGACAAGCTTCCGCAACAACCGTCGCCATATCGTCAAGCCGGTGCGAGAGCGGGGCAAAGCCGTTGAGATAACCGGCCAATAGTGCAAGTATCCGCCGTTCTTGCCCGAGCTTGCTTCGCATGCTCCATTCCCCGTACATCCGCCGGGAAACTCCCGCTTCACCCGTCAACCCTCCACCTACTTTCCGCCGTGCAGGCGCCGATCTCCGTATCCTCAATATAGCTTACGAATCTTACAAAACACTTACATGCAGACGAACCGTCCTTCGGGAGCAGCCCGCTTATATTCCCTCGCCTTGCAGCAGCCGTGTCGTCTCCGGCAGAGGCGTCACATTCAGCTCCTCGCGGCATACCGCCTCCAGCTTCCGGTACCACCGGTTCGCCTCAGCCGTTTTGCCTTGCCGCATCAGCAGCCGGATCATCCCCTGGTAGGCTTCCTCCTCGGCGGGCCGGACCTGCAGCCAGCCGATGCAATGGGATTCGGCCGCGTCATACCGCGATTTCTCCATAGCGAAGTAAACCAGCCTTTTTAACGTTGCGGCCTGGACCTCCGCGTAGTGATTTCGAAATCCATCCAGCCAGTCAATGTAAGGAAGCTCCGGCACAAGCTCCTCGTACATCTGAACCGCCTGCTCGTACAGCTCCGCAGCCAGCTCGCGGTCGCTTGGCCACAGCTGGTCGCCTACGCGGATGAGTGTCCGATATTTTTCCACATCGGCCTGTTCGAGAAGCGCGCCGATTTTGACTACTCCGCCCCGCGCGATGATGGCGTCCTCGCATCCCAATGCTTCCCGTAAAACCTGCTTGAGGCTATGGATCGTTACGTACAGCTGGCCTGCCTTCCGGTCGGAGTCGCTGTCGGCGAACAGCTTCTCGAGCAGTTGATCCCGCGGGCACGCGTAGTTCGGCTGCAGCAGCAAATACAGCAAAAGCTCCTGCGCCTTCCGGCGTTTCCAGCGGAAGTCGGCCACCTCGGTGTTGCCCCGGGTAAATTTCATCATGCCAAAGCAGGTTACGCTCCACAGCAGCCCCCCCTGCTCCGTCTTCTCGTCACGGTCCCGAACCAACGCATCCAGGTCGCGCTGCATCGCCTGAACTTTCGTCCTCGCCTGAGCGGATGCGCACAGCTTCGCCAGCGCTTCGGCCTGGACAAGCGCCCGGCGCGCCCCCGCTTCATTCCGTTCCTCCCGTTTGCGCTCAAACCCAAGACAGGCATACTGAAACTGGATCGAGGCATCGCTTGCAAACCGTCTGACGTCGTCTCTCAGCCGCTCGAGTCCTTCCTCCGGCAAGACCTGGCCGCAGCGGAGCATCGCTATATATCCGCAGCAGCGCAATGCTGCGTCCAACACGACGGGCAGCTTGTTATGCGACAGCCCGGCGAACGCATCGGAGGCTTCCTCCCACCGCTCCTCGAAGTAAAGCGCCGCAGCGGCATAAGCCGCCTCGTAGTCGGCTACGGCAGGGTTGGCGGTTAAGCGCAGACACAGCAGCGCATGCGACTCCTGAATCCGGCTGCCTAGCGCCGGCCCGAGATCGAGCAGCATTTCGAGCAAAACCCGGCTGCCGTTCTCCGGATCTGCGGCCCGGTCGAATGCGTCAAAGGCCGCCTGGTAGTATAACCTCCGGCTGCTTTCTTCGCCAATCAACTGCGCTCCCCTGGCAATGGCGAGAGGAACGTGCCCGCCTTGCGCCGTTTCTTCGCGCTCGTATTCGTTCCGGAGAAAGATCAGCAGCGTCTCCGCCTCGTGAAGCTCGCCCATGCGCATGTGCACGTCAGCAAGCGAGGCCATCGCAGCGAGCAGCTCCTGCTGAAACGTCTGGCGCGCAAACCCTTTCACCGACTTTTGCAGCAATTCCTTCGCTTCCGCCAGCCGCCCTGCATCCGCCAGCCGTTCCCCGTAAGCTTTCTGCAGCAGGGGCGACCCGCTCAGCACGCCGTCCGGCAGCATGGCGAGCAGCTCCGCATCGGGCCGCCCGCCTTCGAGGATGGCGCATTCCAGCCGGATGACCGCCATCGCATAATCTCTCTGATCGATCCATCGTCTGACCTCGTTCAACGTCAATCACCGCTGCTCTTATGTGATACCGTACTAATTCGTCGGCAGCGGCCGTTTCCCTCTCCACCGCCCCAAAGAAAAAAGCGGAGCCCCGCAAACCGTATAACCGGCATGCGCGCTCCGCTGCAACTTCCTTTATTTGACCAATTGTCCCCGGGTGACGCCGAGCTGGTTCGTCGCCTTCAGTGCCCGCCACACGCTCGTACCGCTGATCGTCCCCTTCAAGGCGCGGCTGTACAGATCAAGCACCTCGCGTACTTTATCCGGCGTCTCCTCCAGAAACTCGACCCGGAACGTCGTTAGCCCAAGCTCCCGGAACTGGGGTAAATATTCCGCTCCGGACTGTTCGATCGCGTTATAGACCGTGTTGCGGCACCCTTCGTCCACGCGGACCGGGTGAGACATGCCGATCCGGTCCTGAAGCGATACGCGGTGCTCCTCGCAAGGCCGGCCGCAGTTCGTGAAGTCTGTACCCTCGCTCAGAAATGTGCAGTATACGCAGTGCTCCGTATGGAACATCGGCAAATGCTGATGAATGACAAGCTCCAGCCTGGACGGGTCCGTCCTCCGCAGCATGTCGACCATCTGTTGAATATTCAGATCGTAGGACGGCGTTACCCGGCTGCAGCCTGCGTCGACAAACAGATCGACCGTCTTGTGGTTGACCGCATTCAGCGAGAAATCCCCGATCAGCTCCGGCTTGTAGCCGTCCGTGCTCTCTGCCAGGTGTTTCATGAAAAAGTACATCGCGCCGGTGTTGCGGACCAGGATGGCGTCAGGACGAAGCTTCAGCATGTTCTGAAAGTATCCGGTCTCTCCCGGCATATGGATGCGCGGGGTCGCAAGAGCGATCCGTCTGCCGTCAGCCCGGACCGCTTCGATCGCGGAGGGAAACTGCTTGATAAATTCAAAGTCGGCGTAGATCCACTGAACGTCGGTTGTGAGCACCGCTTCGACCTGCTCGAGGTTCCGGCAGAGCGCGATGAGACGCGGCTCCTCCCGTCCGGTGAGCGCGCTGGAGGCGACGGAGACTCCCGCTTCGTCGGAGAATACACCAGCCGGCAGTTGCCGGGCCGCATCCGCGTACACGTCTACACTACGCTTCTGGTAGCGGCGCGGCTGCTGGCGGGCCGTCTCCAACAGCTCGACCGCACGTCGGCGCATCTGATTCAGCTCCCGCATCGGGACGATGAGCGAACCCTCTATCGCGACCTCGAGGCCGCTCAATTCGAAAATCGTGCCGCCGAGACGGCCGAGCTGCTCCTCGAACAAGGCGCGGTCCATCGGTCTTTTCTCCGCCTGCACCAGATGCAGCTCCGACTGCACCTCCACGCGGTTACCCGTCCGCACGTCGGTCCATACCGATTGCAGCGGCTCGCCAAGCCGCCCCGATACGTGGACGGTTACCGGGAAGACGCGGTAAGGTTTGTCCGTCTCGAACGTCTGCCGGAGCCTTTTGTCCAGATGCGGGTCGCTCGTCTTCCAGATCCGGTCGCCTACGTGCACCCGCTTCAGGTCGACGTCGTTGCGTCCCGGGACGATCTCGATGAGTCCGCCTCCCGCTTCCCCTTCGAGCTTGACTCCTTTGCGGCGAATATCGTACACCCGTCCGCCTTCCTCCGGCTTGGTCGGGTCACCCGCATCGAATACGATGCCGTCTCCCCGCTTGAGCGGAGCCTCGAGCTCGCATAATACGCCGTCTCGCAGCAGCTGCTTCACCCGGCCCAGATAAACGCCCCGGCTTTTGGGGAATGTGCCTTCGACGAGCTGTTTGTTGTTCGTTCCTTTCAGGAAGCCGTAGGTGAACCCTCGCGAGAAGCTTTGCTGAAGCTCCCGCAGCTCTTCCTTGGACGGCTTCGGATCGCGTCCGGCGAAGTAGTCGTCGATCGCCTTGCGGTATTTGCTGACGACGTTCGCTACGTACTCCGGAGATTTCAGCCGCCCTTCGATCTTAAACGAAGTAACGCCGGCTTCAATCAGCTCGGGTACGAGCTCCAGCGCCGCCAAATCTTTGGGCGACAGCAGATAGGCGATATCTCCCATCGGCTTCTGCTCGCCGTCCACCATCAAATCGTACGGAAGCCGGCAAGCCTGCGCGCATTCGCCGCGGTTCGCCGAACGGCCGCCCCACATTTCCGACGTCAGGCACTGGCCCGAATACGATACGCACAAAGCCCCGTGAACGAACACTTCCATCGGCAGCTTCGCCCGGTCGCCGATCTGCTTGATTTGCTTCAAATTATTCTCGCGTCCGAGCACGACCCGCTCGATGTCGAACGGCTTCGTAAATTCGACCGCCTCCGGCGAAGTGATCGTCATTTGCGTAGAGCCGTGAATCGGGAAGTCCGGGGAGATGTCGCGGATCAGCTTGACGAGCCCGAGATCTTGAACGATGACAGCGTCCACTCCGGCATCGATGCAAGCTTCGATGAGCCGCTTGGCGTCGTTCAGCTCCTCTTCGAATACGAGAATATTAAACGTAACGAACCCTTTGACCCCGTACAGATGCAAAAAGGACATAATGTCCGGCAGCTCGTCCATCGTAAAATTTTTGGCCCGGACGCGGGCGTTGAACTTGTCCACGCCGAAGAAGACGGCGTCGGCTCCGTTCGCCACAGCCGCCCTCAGGCAGTCCCAATCGCCGGCCGGAGCCAGCAGCTCGATATGTTCGATGCGAATGTCTTCGCGCATGTTTCGTTTCCTCCATTGCTTACCCGGTGCGGCCCCAGCCGCCCCTTTATGCTTACTAGTGTACCAGAAAAGGGGGGCCGGGCGCTATTGGAGCGATTTGGAGCAGTTTTTACAAACATACGTTCCGATGCCATTTTCAGGCCATTATTTTGACACTGTCCATTTAGCTCATACACCTACTGCTCCTCGCCCGGCACGACTCTCCGTACGATTTCCTCGAACGTTACAGGCGTATAGTCCCAATGTTCCACACAAACGTTGAAGTAATGGTTCCCCTCGTATTTCTGCCCGTGAATATTGACGTAGGGCATATGCTTGTTCATGTACATAGGTTCATGCGATAAAAAAAAGAAACCGCCGTAAACGATCGGATATTCGCTTACTTCCTGAAAACCCGCCTCCAGCCACCAGGCGCGCGAGCGGCCCCGGTCGTGATTGCCGAGGATCAGCGTCTTATAACCGTTCAGCCGGCTGACGATCGCCGTCGTCTTCTCTCGGTTCAGAAACGAGAAGTCGCCGAGGTGGAACACCTTATCGTCCTTGCCGACGACGGCGTTCCATCTGTCGATCATCGTCTCGGTCATCTCGTCCGTATCCGCGAACGGCCTCGATTCGAAGTCGATAATCGATTTATGACCGAAGTGGTGGTCTGAAATCATAAATACGCCCGCCACCGCCTACACCTCCCGGCCCAGCATCGCCAATGTTTCGGCGCGCGTCGGCAAGGCGGGGATCGCCCCGCGTTTCGTCGTGGTGAGCGCCCCTGCCGCATTCGCAAAGCTGCATACATCCTGTACGAATGACTCCTCCGCCATCGCCTCTTCGAGCTGTTCTGCACCGATTCCCGCTTCGGCAAGCCGGCAAAGCAGCCCTCCCACGAAGCTGTCCCCGGCGCCGGTCGTATCGACCGGTTCTACAGGCACCCCGGGAACTGCGATGCCGCCCTTTTTCGTAAAGACCCGGCAGCCGGCAGCACCGAGCGTTACGACGATACAACGAGGCCCCAGCTCGAGCATCAGCCTCGCCCCTTCCTCGATGTCCGCTCCATGGAACAAAAACGCAATCTCGTCCTCGCTAACTTTCACAAGATCCGAGAGCGGCAGCTGATTGACGATGACCCGTCTTGCAAAGTCGGCATTCGTCCATAGCGGCAGCCGGACATTCGGATCGTACGAGATCAAAGCACCGAACGCTCTCGCCCGTCTGGCCGCATACAAGGTAGCGGTACGGCACGGCTCTGCGATCAGCGACACCGAACCGAAGTGAAATATCGCTGCGTCGCTCAGCAGGTCGTCTGTAATCTCCTCTTTGCGGAGCAGCATATCGGCCGCCGGATCGCGATAAAACATAAAGTCGCGTTCTCCGTCCTCCCGCAGCGATACGAACGCCAGCCCCGTGCGCGCTTCGTCCGTCCGTACGAGAACCGGCTCGACACCCGCCCCATACAGCGCCTCCTGCAAATAGTCGCCGAAAGCGTCACGGCCTACTTTGGCTATAAACCGGGATTTTCCACCCAGCCTGGCCACGGCTGCAGCCACGTTCGCCGGGGCTCCGCCTGCGGCTTTCCGGAACGTGTCGACCTGCGCCAGCGGCTGGCCGTTCGTCTCCGGCACGAAATCGATCAGCAGCTCGCCCAGGCATACGACGGTGCGTTTGTTCATACGATTCCTCCTCCAACACGGTATTTACCAAGAGTATAACGAAATCGGGCGGAAAAGTGGAGCCGCCCTGGCGTTCCGACACGATTCCCGAGGTTCCGGCAACCTTTCCTCTCCCTCTTTCGTCAAAAGTTAACAAGGAACCATCGAAATGCTATAATGATCCTGTTGACTATAATCAACGACCTACATCTAACCAGTTTTGAGGGATCGACTTGTCATTGCGCAAAAAAGCGGTCTGGCTCACGGGACTACTCCTTCTCGCCGCTGTGTTCGTACTCGTCTTCGGACATAAAGAAGAGCGGGTGCGTCTGCTATATGCGAGCGGAGGCGATACGTACGACCGGTCCGCTTATCTGAATTTCGAACAAACGATCGTCGCTAATGCCGAAGTGAAAAAAGCCCGTCTGGACGGACTCGACGGCAACAAGCTTCAGTCCTACGATGCGATCTATCTGGACGTCTCTCTGAAGCAGTCCGACACGCTAAGAAACGCCGTTCCGTTGCTGGAAACTTATGTGAAGCAAGGCGGCCATCTGTTCGTCGAGAACGACCTGCTGAACGATTTACCCAAAGGGTTGCTGGGAGCCGAATCTATTGCTCCGGTCGCCCCGACCTTATACCCGCAGTTCGGTTATCCGGCCGTCCGCGGAAATCTCCAAGGCTTGCAAAATGTGTTCCGGCAATTCGCCGACAACTTTACATCGCATGCTTACGTGAACAATCTGGACGATATTATGCCGGGCTTCGACTGGGGACAAGCCATCGTGCCTTCCACAGCGGAGACGCTCGTAACGCTTAATAACCAGCCGGTCTACACGATCAACCAATACGGACAAGGTACGGTTTTCGCCGCAGGAGCTTTTTTGCCTAATCGTTATTTTATTACCGGTTTTGACCTGCAAAGCGGCATGGACCCGTCCAAAGGGTTTCTGACGAAAGCAAGCAAGCATAACGAGTCGATTCAGCGTCCGGGCATGTCGATGTATTACAGCTTCAAGACCGGCCTGCCGTTAGAGCCTTATTTTCATTTTGCTTTCTCGGCGGCCAATCATTTGTTCCGGAGCGAATACGTATCCTTCGTATCCAAGGAAACGCTGGGCTACAGCCTGAAGAAAGTATACGGACCGTATGGAAGGCCGGCGATGGCTTACCAGAACCATTTCGAGGCGATGCCCGCCTTTCTGCACAAGGAAGCGATCGGCTGGGCCGAGCTGCTGAAGCAGTACAACCAGATTCCTTCGTTCTCGCTGATCCGTTCCGCTTTTGAATGGCACCACTGGTATGAAGGAATTACCGTTCATTTAAATACCGGCACGAATGAGCAGCCGTTGTTCGTCGGGGAGTTTCCCAACTCGTTTTATTCGAGCGGCACTCTGCTGATTAGCGGGGATTCGCCGCTTACGCAGGCCGCCTATCCCACCGATCCGGAGCGTGGAGTGACGCTGGAGCTGGGAATGAAGCTGGATCTGCCTTACCGGGTTTATCCGGCTTTGGCCGACTTGAACGGTGACGGTAAGCCCGAGCTGATCGCAGGAAGCGCCGACGGCTACCTGTACCGGTATACCAATGCCGGACCCAAGCTGTCTACGCAGATGGTACCGGAGGGCCTTACACACCCGGACGGATTCGGCGCGCCGGAGAAACTGAAGCTCACGAACGGGCAGACGATGAGAACGGACGGTTACTCCACGGTAACGGCAGCCGACTTGACGGGAGACGGCAAAGCGGATCTGATCGTCGGAAGCCAAAACGGCGCGATCGTAGCCCTGCTTCAGCAAGGGAAAGGGGCATTCGCACCTCCGGTACCGCTTCTGTCGGAGGGATCGCCGATCCGGACCGCCTCCCACTCCGCCCCGGCGATCGGGGACTTGAATGGAGACGGCATACCGGATCTCGTCGTCGGGGATTCCACCGGTCAGCTCATAGCTTACTACGGCATCGCGGGCAAGACGCTGCAGTTCGGGAAAGCTCAACCGCTGTTCAAGATCGGGGCCAAATATGCCGCCCCTGCGATCCGCGATATGAACGGAGACAAGAAGCCGGACCTCGTCATCGGCAACAATGAAGGCGACCTGCTCGTGTATGTGCAAGCCGATGGGAAGTGGAATCCGCAAGGATCGATTAAAGGCAAGACGAACAATCAGATGGGGTCCAAGTCGCTCGTCGGCGGACAGTTCTCCGTGCCGCTCTGGGCCGATATGAACCATGACGGCAAGGAAGATCTGATCGTCGGGCAAGTCCAGTACAGCAGGCCGGTGCCGATCGACGACCCGACGTTCCCTTATAAAAAAGAGCTTACGGAATTTCTCGATTACGCCAAAACCAACAAGCTGGAGATCATCCCGCACGTCTACGTGCACAGCTTCGTCAGCTCCGAACAGGAGAAGCTCGAATTACAGCTTCAGCGGAAGGCGTTCGACGCGCTCGGGCTGCCGTGGACCCAAACGGGCACGAACCAGCACACTTGGCGGATTAATCAGTCCGACCGGCTGCAGACGCTGCGCAACGAGAACGACGCCGATATCTGGTTTAACTTCGGCTTCAAGCCGTCCGACAGTCCGACCGAGCCTCAGTGGGGACGGGAATTCATATGGAGTTTCCCTTTCCTGCTCGACGACAATCAGCTGAAATCGCCGATGATGCTATACGCTCCCGGATTCCGCTATTCGGACGCGCCGGATGGGAGCAAGCCGGACACAACGGACATTTACCGCTCGTATGCGAATCTGGATCTGCCGATCGATTATTTCGAGCATATCGAGTACCAGTTCGACAATCCTACTAAAACTGGTGATCTCACCAAGTTCGTGAAGTTTTTCGACACCCTGCGCACGGACTATAACTATAACTTTATGTCGGAGCCGCAAATGGCGCGTTCGTTCCTCGCGGCGATGAAAACGGAAGTAACCGTAGAACGGCCTTGGCTCGTCTACGCGATCGATAAGCTGAAGACGAAGTTCGGACGCGGCCTGCACCTGACCCTATCGTTATCGTCCGATACGAGCGACGTTCCGGATATGGCCGCCGAGTATCGCGACACCGCGGGAGTCGTCTTCGAGCCCGGAGAGCGGTACGCCAATTATCCGTTCGCTACCGATTCGCCGGCGTTCCTGAAAAACGAAGGCAAGCTGTACGTCGGTCTCGGCCTTCGCCGGCTTACGTCCGTATCCGTCAACTGGGGCGCCGAGCCGTTCCATATCGTACGCTCTAACGTGCCTGTGCGGATTCAGGACAACGGCACGGCATGGACGATCGACCTGAATTCCGACGGCATGCAGCAGATCAAGCTGTACGGCCCGCGTCCCCTCGTCATCGAAGGCGAGGATCTGGAGATCGAGCAAGATCCGGAGAACAAGTTGTATACCACCGTAACCCATTACGGAGCCAAAACGAGTATTACCGTAACGATGCCGTAATCATACACGACATGACGCACGCGGCATCCTCAATCCGGAAGCAGCTACGAAAGCCGGCGGTTCGGACGGTTCGCCGATCCGATCCCCTCCGGCTGCGTAACCGCCCGGGAATATGACTAAACCTGAAGGAGATACCTGCATGGAAGAGATCCTACTGGAGCTGGAACAACACATCCGAGAGCGTTATGAGATCGACGATAGCGATGACGACTTTACGACGGACGTCCATCTGTTCGACTACGGCTTTATCGATTCCTTGGGAGCGACGGCTTTAATCGCCCATATCGAGAAGACGTACGGCATTCAAGTGACCAACCAGGACCTCATGCTGTATCCGCTGAACACGATCCGCGAGATCGCCACCTTTATCGCAAGCAAGAAGGGAAGGTAACGAATGCTATGAGCAGTCTCCAACCAGTTACATGTACCGTCTCGCTCGAGCGGCTTGACCCGAGCCAGCACGGCCAGGTCAAATATGCGTCCGCCTTCGTGGACGAGCATATCGACGAAGTCCGGCTCGAGGGCAGTTTGCTTGTAATCGTCCATCGGTCTCCGGGAGGCAACGAGCGGATTGCCGCCGGCGTCGAGAAGCTGATCGAACGTTTCTCCCACGGCGACTTCGGCTTTAAAGAGCATATCCTCTTCGAGCATCGCGGACCTGCTCCATACCAGGGAGACATTATCGCCGAACTGATCGAGTCCAAGGCGATTAAAGTGCTGGAGCCAGGCTTGTTCATCTTCCGCGAGCCTTTCTCGAGCCTGCTCCGGTTTCTCGACGATACGTTCGTACAACGGATCGCGAACGCTTTCGGAGCGAAGCAGGAATCGTATCCGGCGGTCATTCATCTGTCGACGCTCGATAAGACGAACCATTTTACATCGTTTCCGGAGCATCTGCATTTCCTGAACCATCTGCGCGACGATCTGGACGTCATCGAGTCGTTCTCCGAATCGGTGCGCGAGGCCGGGGGCTGGAAGGAAGACGCTCCGCTCGACCTGAACAAAACGATGCCGAAGCCCCGTTTTGCGATGAACCCGTCCACCTGCTACCACTGCTACGAGGGCTTGCAGGGCGAGACGCTGGAAGGCGACGGCATCGTCGTTACGGCGGTCGCCAAGTGCCACCGCTACGAATCCAAAAACCATAACGACTTCGGCCGTCTGCTCGATTTCAGCATGCGGGAGATCATCTTTGTCGGCAAGCCGGAATTCGTCCGGGAAAACCGTCTGAAGGCCGTCGAATATTTGAAGCAGCTGGCGGTTGAATGGGAAATCGACTGTATTATCGAAAATGCGAACGACCCGTTCTTTACGAACGATTTCCAAGTTAAAGCGTCGTTCCAGCGCAACCAGGAAATGAAGTACGAGATGCGTCTGAGCATTCCCTATATCGGCAAAACGATTGCGTGCAGCTCCGTTAATTTCGCCAGCACCGCCTTTGGCTCCGCCTTCGACATCAAGATGGGCAAACGTCCGGCTACTACCGGATGCGTCGGATTCGGGCTGGAGCGCTGGGTGTTCGCTTTTCTCGCGCAGTTCGGATTGAACGAAGACGGCTGGCCTGCCGCTTTCCGCGAGCAGTACCACGCTTGGCAAACAAAAACGAGATAACGAGTGATTCCCGTGAGCTTCTGGACCTTTTGGAGAAAAAACAGTTTCGTGCTGCTGCTCGTCGCCGGGTTCCTGCTGGTCGATACGTTTGTCGCCTGGCGGGACCCGATGACGAACTCGCTGCGGTTCGAAAAGGACGATTTTACAAAAACGTTATACCACCATCAATGGGATCGGTCCGGTCCCGTTTTTTTTGGCAACTCGGCGGTGACCGGTGCGTACATGGAGCACAAAGCTCAGAAGCCGCTCGTCGAAATGGGCATGACGTACGGAAAAATTACCGACCTGCGGGAAATTTTAAAGCGGGAGCTTTACACGGTGGAAGACCAGCTCGTCGTCGGCATCGACGTGCACACGATGCTGGACCGGATGCAGACCGACCCGCGCTTCCCCTGGTCGAGACCGTGGTATAGCCCGTACTTGTTCCATTACCGGGACTATTTTCAGGATGCGGGCGGCGAGTGGATTCGCAATGCATGGGCGGCAGCCCGTCAAGGCCAGCTGGATTTCAGCTCCTATGAGCCGAGATGGAACGATAAGATGCTTTATTTCGGCTACAAGCCGGCGGAAGAGATGAAAAAAGATTTGGCCCGTTATGAAGCCAATTATTACTGGATGGGCCTGGACGATATGAAAGGAAATCTGGAGGCGCTGGACTGGCTGCTCGGATACGTCAAAGAACACAATCTGCCGCTTAAGGTGATCTGGATGCCGCTGAATCCCGACCCGGCGTACCCACAGCCTGCCTACTGGAAGCAGCTCAAGGAACGCGTTCATGCGATGGTGCAGCCTTATGACGTGCCTGTCCTGGACTTGTCGGACAAGTTCGCTCCGGATACGTTCCACGACATCGTTCACTTAAACCAGGAAGTCGGCGCGCCCAAATTTACCGCGGAGGTGGACCGATGGCTGCTTTCCTTCGAAAAATCGGCGAAGTGATCCTGTACGTCATCATGCTTGCTTTGGTGGCAGTATGCTTCACCGGGCAAGGGCTGTTCATCTACGAAGGGTTTTGATCGATTAAAGGAGCCGGGCTATGTCTTATTTGCTCAATCTGCACGCGCTGGGCGCTCTGCTCGGTATGGTTATCGTGCTGCTGTTGACGCGGCGCTGGCCGCAAAACAAACGAATACTTGTCCTCGTGTTTAACTTATGCTTTCTATACTTGTTCAGCCGGAAGCTGTTCCTGTTCTCCGCCATATACGTACTCTTGAACTATATTGGCTATGTGTGGCTCTGCTACGCACCGAGATGGCGCAGATTCGGCTTCGGGACGGCGATTGTGCTGAATATTGGGGCCGTAGTGGCGCTGCGTCTCCTCGGCATGCATATATTCGAGCACCCCTTGTTCGACGCTATCTACTTATTCGGCCTGATCTATACCGTGCTCAAGGTGATCGACGCCTATTACTTCGCCTATTATGTAGGCAAGGACGGCAAGGCGCCTTTGCTCGATTTCGTCAATTATTTGCTGTTTATCCCAACGTTTACTTCCGGACCGATTTTAAAATTTCGCGATTTCATAGCCGATTCCAAAAAGCCGTATACGGTCGGAGCGGCCGATTTTGAAGCCGGGATTAAGCGGATTATTCATGGTCTGTTCAAAAAGGTCGTACTGGTCGCCGGGATGACGATCGTCTTCAAGGACGTATTGGAGAATGATCTGCAAGTGTACCACAGCCTGTTTTTGATGGTATGGTTTTATGCGCTCATTTACTTCGATTTCTCGGGTTATTCCGATATCGCGATCGGGTTCGGCCGGCTGATGGGGTATACGATTCCGGAAAACTTCAAGCAGCCGTTCCTGTCGCCGACACTCACGCAATATTGGCGCAATTGGCACGCGACGCTGGGCGACTGGTTCCGCGACCATATCTTTATGATTTTCTCACGCTCCTTCACCTCCAGAGGGGCAGCCGCCTTGCTGTCCATCGTCATCATGGTGCTGATCGGCTTGTGGCACGGCTTTTCTTGGCTGTACCTGCTATGGGGGCTGTATCACGGGATATTGATGGCGCTGGAAAGCTTGCTTAAACTGTCGCTCGTGAACAAAAAGAAGGTGTCCCGTCCGTACTTCTATTTCCGGTGCGTATGCACCCAGCTGCTCGTTACAGCGGCGGTTATCGTGTACAGCGGCAGCCAGGAGACGGTGTTGACGATCTATCGAGGGCTGCTAAACTGGTAAAGGGCGATTTCGATACCATGCCAGCCCGCTTTCGCCAACACAGCGTGCAAACTAACAACCCCCTTGCCGGCCGGCAAGGGGGTTCCTTGTTCTTCGTTCTTATGTAGGGCTTGGGCCCTTTCCGCTCATTAAAGAGATCAAGACATCCAGCTCTGTACCATCAGTACGTCTACAATTAGAAATACGAGTAAGCTGACACCCGCAAATCCGACCGCAAATTTATTTTTTACCGGTGCAGCCAGCAATCTTACCAAGCCGACCGCGATCAGGATCGTAAATGCAACGATAAACAGATCGAACGTATGGAAACTGGCTGCGCCTCCCGCAGCAGCACCTTCTGCCAAAAACATAGCTTGGGACCTCCTTATTGATAACGATCACATTTTTCTCATCTTTTTCTATGTTATCGTGCCTCGTCAACGGTTGCAAGCAATTTCTTCATTGTTAACAAGTTTGTCACGATTTTTTCCGGTTCATTCATGATTTGGCTAGTATCACGATAGGCTACGATTCGTATGAATCGTGTTTTTCAACCTGCCCCGCAAGTATAAGATGTCCATCTCTTCTAACATTTATAACTAGGCGCAAGCGGAAATCCAGTGCTTGGCTTCAATTTCGTCAGCTTCCACACAAAACAAAATGATTGTGCTGCTATCTGCGTAGCAACTCCGGGCGTATATTAAAATCAAGCTTTACCTCATTCATTCCGGTCACGTCTATTACGTTATCACAGGCCAGACGGGATAGAAATAGTCCTCGTTGTTGAATAGGAAGTATCACGATGCAACCTGTAGTTGCATGTTTCTTCAAAAAAAACCGCAGAAGAACAAACCGTTCATCCTGCGGCCTGGGCTCACCTCACTATTTCCCCTGCTCGGCCCCTACTTGCTTATCATTTCGTTCCGCTGCCTCGCGAAGTGCCGTATTGACATCGGTGCCTTTGGCAACTGCTTCGAGAGCGGCTAGCAGCTCCTTGTTCGCAATAGCGTTATACTTCGTTTTTAAAGTAGGCTCGGCATATTTCGCCGGAATCGTCGCTTGTATGCGTTTCCCTTGCACGTACGGAAGGTCGGCAGCGAATTGCTTCATTACGGAGGTGTCTTTCAGGATCGTAATGATGCCGGAGCGGGATGCAAAGCTTTGATACTCATCCGACGTCAAATAGCTCAATACCTGGAACGCAGCGTCACGGTTTTTACTTGCCTTGCTTAAAAAGAAGTACGTAGGGTACGATTGCGAGCCTATTCCCTTTTTGTCCTCGAACACCGGGAATTCGGCTACGTCCCAGTTTACGCTGTCCTTGTATATCTTCTCGGCACCGCTAAGTGTGAGAAACATCGCAACCGTCTTGTTTTTGTAAAAGGGATTTTGCTGATTGTCCAAATAAAACCTGTCGCCAGGCAAGCCGTTTCCGGCAATCTGGTAAAATCTCGACTGATTCTCGAACGCTTTCTTGAAAGCATCGTCCAGGAACAATGCTTTACCGCTTTTCGCATCCTGACTCGGCGCGCCCAGCTGATTCAGCATTAGCCCGAATTCGAACGCCATCGTCAGCCCTTTGTAGCTTTGGCCGCCCTCGGTCCGGGTCATTTTCCGGGTCACGTCGTACAATTCGTCCCACGTCATCCCGTCTTTCGGGTACGAGACCCCGAACATGTCGAACAGATCCTTGTTGTAGTATAAAATCATCGAGCGGGTCCAGGTCGGCAGCCCGTAGATGCCCCCGCCGGCCATCTTCCGCTGAATTTCGACCGCAGTCGGCTCCAGCCGGTTCAGATCGTATTTGTACTTGGCAATCAGATCGCTTATGTTGCCTTGCAGGTCGTACTCCATCGTCGAAACCCCGGTCGACTCCACGACAATGTCGATCGTTGTCCCTCCTGCAATCAGATTCGGCAGCGTTTTGCTGTCCACTTTGGGGACGATTTCAAAGGTCCAGTTCGGAAACTTTTCCTTTAGCTTGTTGCCGTACTTATCCATCAGCAGTTCGACTTTCTCGCCCGTCGTATCATGGATGACCAGATGAACCGGTGTTTTCGTCAGATCCACTGGCGGGGTCTCCCCCGCCTGGTCATTCCCCGCTTTCGGATTCGCGCCGCCCCCGCACGCCGATATCGTTCCTGCAGCTGCAAGCAAGCATGCAGCAATCGCCCATTTCTTGTTTAACAATCCGATGACCTCCTTGATCTGACGACCCTCGTTATTTTTCATTCGGCACGGTCTGAACCTCGCGGGGAGGGAAGGCGAACGGCTCCAGCAAAAACGGCTGCACCATTTTCCGGTACTGCTCCGGGGGAATCCCGACGAATTTTTTAAATAATCGGCTGAAGTGCGCCATACTATGAAATCCGACTTCCTTGTACACATCCGTAACGGAATAAGTCCGATCAAGGTAAAACAATATTTTAGCCTGGTTGATCCGATATTTGTACAAATAATCGATGATCGTCATGCCCGTCAGCTCGCGGAATATCCGGGACAGATGATGCTTGCTCATATAGACGCTTTTCTCCAGCGTATCCAGCGAGATCGGCTCGCGGTACTGCTGCTCGATCAACGAAATGACGGTTTGCACGTTGCGTTCCTTTTCCATCCCGTTTGCCGGTCCGGTTTGTTCAAGCCCTTCCATCGCTTCCTCGCATTCCCCGTACAGAAACCACAGCAGCTCGAAAAAGGCCAGCAAAGACCGGTTAAATTCAACCGTGTTCTGGCAGTAGTAATACTTGTTCATCCGGCGCAGCATATCCTCGAATTCAGCCTTGCGGTCTCCGCTCAACCGAATCCGGTAATTTTTCAGCACCTCGAACGGACGCAGCGGATTAAGCGGTCCGAGTGTCTGATGAAAGATACGGATAATCTCCGGATAAAACGAGAACATCGACCGTACGTATTCGTTATCCCGATCCACGATCGGACCATGCAAGGTCATCCCGTTCATCAGGATCGCATCGCCGGACTCCAGCTCGAACACCTGATCCCCGATCAAATAGTCGCACTTGCCTTTATGAAAGTAGTAAATCTCGTATTGCGGATGGGTATGAAACGTTTTCACAAAAGGCGTATTGCATAAATAGTAATATTCGTTAAACAGCGGATAACGCCGCGTTAAGATCAATCGACTCCCCCTCCTTCCCGACGATCAAACGTCCCCGCCACCGTTGTATTTAATGTAGCACGGGTGCCAATCCGGTGCTTTCCTCTTGTTAACTTCCCCCCTTCCTCATTTGACTGTATTTGATTTCCGGTTGCTGCCGCCGTCGGCCGTTCCATGATCCATAACCTTTCGATATTGTTCCGGCGTAACTCCCACCTGGGTTTTGAACATTCGGCTGAAATGAGATGCATTCTTAAACCCGACCTGCAGGCCAATATCGGTTACTGAATATGCACGATGCATATAGAAGAGCTGCTTCGCTTGTTCAATCCGTCTGCGGTACAAGTAATCGAATATGGTAATCCCCGTACTTTCCCGAAAAATTCTCGACATATACTGCTTGCTTAAGTGGAGCTCCCGCTCCATATCGTTTAACGTGACATCCTCGTTGAATGCGTTTTCAATATAATGGATTACTTTGCGGACATGCCGCTCCTTCTCGCTAATCGTATAGTTCTGCTTCTTCAAATCCGGTTCACATAAAGCGTACACCACGACCAGCAAATCAAAAAAGGCCATTACGAGCCGATTGAGATCTACCCAATTGCCGCTTTGGCTAAACCGGTGTATTCGAAGCATCAAAGCTTCCATTTCCTTGCCGGCTTCTTCCGACATGTGAATATGATGATGCCCCAGCACTTCAAAAGGTAGCATGAGATCAATTCCGTTCACCGGCGACTTCATCTTCCTCAGTGACGACGGGCGAATCGATATCCGGGTATAGATGCATCCGATTTTGTCATCCACACGTAATCCCTGCTGTTTCGTTCCATCCGAGATCAGAAGATCACGGGCAGCAAGCGGAATCGCACGGTCGCCGACATTCGACACTCCGCTGCCTTCGTGGACATATAAAAGCTCGTACAGAGCCGGCCGGATCTCCTCCGTATACAGCGGCTTGGCGCAACGGTATTCGAATTCATGAAACAAAGAGGGCCGCTCGATTGGCATGCCGTATCCCCCCAGTGGCGATTTTTATCCATATTACCACAGGTGGCTTTGCCCGGATAGACTGCTTCTCAGATGAATATCGGCCCTCCATACCTTTCCATTGTTGATTCGTGCACTACCGAATTTTTCTAAACGGGAACATGGACGGCCGCATGCTCGATACAAGAAACGCTCACTGCCAATGCCGCTGTCCCTGCGTTCGTTATCGTTACGATCAGCTCCGTCATCTCGGCGTTCAACTGGAAGTGAGTGGTGAAGTCGGTCGCCGCATTTCCGGATATTTTGGTTAAAGCTCCTGCCGATACGTGGAACGCTCCGGAATGATTGGAGAGAATCACCGTCTGCTCCGCGGCATCGAAAAGTGGCGCCGGATGCTGAACGCATCCCGTGAAAGTCAATTTGACGGCTTTGCCCGATCCTGCGGCGGCGGGGTCGATTGCAAAAGAAGCGGAACCGGCGGAACCGGATGCCGCACGGATTGTCTGCGACTGAAAAACTTTCCTGTCTGCAACATTCAACCTCGTCCCCGAAGACTGGTACAAACGTTCCAAAGTAGGAACATCGTGATTGCCGGACAACGTATGATTGCGGTTTCCGTATAACCGGATCGCCCCGCCGGTGCTGCTGAATAAAACCAATCCGTTCACTTCGTTGCGGGAGATCTCCAGATCGAGACCCGGGTCTCGTACGATCCCGATCGATCCGCTCGTAAAGCCGGGAGCAATCCGGTTCTCCACAATGCGGCAAGCTTCCGTATACGTGCCGCGAATAAATATCCCCCAGCCCCCCGGACCAACCAATTCATTGTGGCAAACTTCCAGATTTTTTATTTTACCGGCCCGGTAGGTGCTGAACTTATCGACGTAGATCCGGTCGGCTATATTATTGGAGATGATCACGCTTTTGCAATCGTTATCCTGAACCGTGACAAAGATCCGCTCTTTGATAATGTTCCCGTCAATGACCACAGTCGAGCTGTCGTCAATCCAAAGCTGCCTGTCGAAATTGTTGGAGGAAATGATCACTTCCGCCCCGGGGGAGTTCTCAATCTCGCAAGAACCGTACGAATTGTTGAAATCGTAATTACCGACAATTTTGATTTTGCCGTTGCCTCCGAAAAAATTGTAGCTGGTTGCATTTTGGCCGTTGTAACATGCATTGCCGCTGTAATAAGTATTTATAGTGCACAGGTTTTGAAAATGGCCGGCGTTTACCCCAACCGGAGCGATCGACCGGCAGCCCTCCACCACTATATCCCGGATCGGATACGACTCGGTCCCGCGGAAGTTAGTCGCATAGAAAAACTGCTCGAACTCGCAATTATGTATCGTAATCCGTCCGATGCTTCTCCCGATCAGGGCGGTCTCCGCCTGAATGCCTCGAATTTGGCTTGACGTGTTCAGCGCCTTGAACCGCAGCCCGCTGCAGCGGAAACCGTCAGCAAGTAGCGAGATATGGCGGCCCAGCACGAGCTTCCCCGTTCCTTCCAGCGTCAAATAGTTCTTATCGATCGTAAATCCGTTCGCCACCAAGTAATCTCCGGAGGGAACGTATATTTTGCCGCCCTCACCCGCTGCATCGTTTACCGCTTGCTGAAAAATAGCCGAATTGTCGTAGCTTCCGCCCGGCCGGGCATTATACGGAGGTTGCGTGATGTCGATCCACGGGCCCGGCTTCCTGGGATGAAGTCTCGAATCGTTCTCCGGAGTTGAACCTGCATACACCGATTCCGCGACGGAAGAAGCGCTTGCCCCATAGGCTCCCGCAACCGTCATACACGCACCTGCTCCGGCCAAACCGATGGACGCCAACAGCCTCCTCCGGCTTATCCGCTTCGGTGTAAGCTTCGTTTCCCACTCCCTCCCGTCCGTTGAATGTTCCTTGCCTTCATGGATCTCCTCTTCGTGTTCTGCCTTCATCTCCTGCGCCTCCTTCATCTAATGAGAATGATGGCCTAACTGGATTACTCCGGCTTGCAATGCATCACGATACCGATATCCCCCCTATCGTCACAAACACAAATTTCCTCACTCTCGCTCCCTCCATGATCCTGCGCTTAGCGTATCAAATCAATCGTTCGACTTCTTTTCTCGTATTCATGAAAATTGCGGTTTATTTGACTAAGAAGGACGATTCTAACTTTTAAGCGCGCAAAGAAAAACCAACCCCGTTACGAACGTCGTCGTTCGAACAGGGTTGGTGGTTGGAGCGGTTATACGACCGCATTCTCCTTGGCTTCGCGCTCTTTCTCCTGCTGCTTCGTGCGCTCCATGTCGCGCTCCAGAATCGGCTTTAAATACTTGCCGGTGTAAGACTCCGGTACCCGGACGACTTCCTCCGGCGCTCCGGTCGCCACAATCGTGCCGCCTCGGGTACCGCCTTCCGGCCCCAGATCGATCAAATAATCGGCCGTCTTAATCACGTCCAGATTATGCTCGATCACAAGCACCGTCTCGCCGCTGTCCACCAGGCGGTGAAGAACGGTCAACAAGCGGTCGATATCGTCGATATGAAGACCCGTCGTCGGCTCGTCCAAAATGTAGATGGTTTTGCCGGTGCTGCGCCGGTACAGCTCGGCGGCCAGCTTCACCCGCTGCGCTTCGCCACCGGACAGCGTCGTTGCCGGCTGGCCCAGCTTCATATAACCAAGACCTACGTCCAGCAGCGTCTGCAGCTTCCGGTGAATACGCGGAATGTTGCGGAAAAACTCGCAGCCGTCCTCGATCGTCAGCTCCAGCACCTCGGCGATGCTTTTGCCTTTGTATTTGATATCGAGCGTCTCGCGGTTGTACCGTTTCCCTTTGCACTGCTCGCACGGCACGTAGACGTCCGGCAGGAAGTGCATCTCGATCTTGATGATACCGTCTCCGCGGCACGCTTCGCAGCGTCCGCCTTTCACGTTAAAGCTGAACCGGCCTTTCTTGTAACCTCGCACCTTCGACTCGTTGGTAGCCGAGAATACGTCGCGGATATCGTCGAACATCCCTGTGTACGTGGCCGGATTCGATCTCGGGGTTCTCCCGATCGGCGACTGGTCGATCTCGATAACCTTCTCGATATGCTCCAGGCCGACTATTTCCTTATGCTCGCCCGGGCGTGTCTTCGCTTTGTTCAGATCGCGCGCGAGCGATTTGTACAAAATTTCGTTGATCAGCGTACTTTTGCCCGATCCGGATACGCCGGTGACGCAAGTGAATACGCCGAGCGGTATTTTGGCGTTAACGCCTCGCAGATTGTTCTCCTTGGCGCCTTTGACCTCCAGCCACTTTCCGTTAGGCTTCCTCCGCGGACTCGGGATCGGAATGAACTTCTTGCCGCTCAAATATTGGCCGGTAAGCGAGTTCGGATCTTCCATAATTTCCTTCGGCGTTCCTTGCGCTACGACTTGTCCGCCATGGATGCCGGCACCCGGTCCGATATCGATAATATAGTCCGCGGCGATCATCGTATCTTCGTCATGCTCGACGACGATCAGCGTATTGCCGAGATCGCGCATATGCTCCAGCGTACGAATGAGACGGTCGTTGTCCCGTTGATGCAGACCGATGCTCGGCTCATCCAGGATGTACAGAACCCCCATCAGGCTGGAACCGATCTGGGTCGCCAGACGGATGCGCTGCGCCTCGCCGCCGGATAACGTACCGGCCGAACGGCTGAGGGACAAGTAATCGAGACCGACGTTAACCAGGAAGCCGAGACGGGCTTCGATTTCCTTAAGTACGAGATGGGCGATCGTCCGCTCCTTCTCCGTCAGATCGAGTCCGCCGAAGAAATCGGCCGCATCTCCAATCGACAGATTGGTCACGTACGCAATATTTTTATTGCCGACGGTGACGGCCAGCGTCTCCCGCTTCAGCCGTTGGCCTTTGCAACCCTGACACGGCTTCGCGCTCATATATTGCTCGATATGCTCGCGGATGCCGTCCGACGCGGTCTCGCGGTATCTCCGCTCCAGGTTGCGGACGATTCCTTCGAACGGAACGAGCGCCTCCTTGGACAGGCCAAAATCGTTCTCGTAACGGAATTTGACCTTCTCGCCGCCGGTTCCATACATAATCTTTTTCATATGGTCCGCCGACAGCTCGGCAACGGGAACGTCCCGCGGGATCCCGTAATGTTCGCACACCGCAGCCAGAAACTGAGGATAATAGTTGGACGTGCTTCCCGCCCAAGCCTCGAACGCGCCCTCCTCGATCGTCATCGACGGGTTCGGTACGAGAAGATCCGGATCAACAATCATCTTCGCTCCCAAACCGTCGCAATCCGGGCAAGCCCCGAACGGGCTGTTGAACGAGAACATCCGCGGAGCGAGCTCATCGATGCTGAAGCCGCATTCCGGGCACGCCAGCTTCTGGCTGAACAGCAGCTCTTCCTGCTCCATCACATCGACGATCACCCGGCCGTCGGCCAGCTTCAGCGCCGTCTCCAGCGAATCCGCAAGCCGGGCCTGAATGTCGCCCTTCACGACGATCCGGTCGACGACAACTTCGATCGAATGTTTCTTGTTTTTCTCCAGCTCAATCTTCTCAGACAGATCGCGGATCTCTCCGTTAACGCGGACGCGAACGAAGCCCTGCTTCTGAATGTCGGCCAACAGCTTCGTATGCTCGCCCTTGCGTCCGGATATGATCGGCGCCAAGATCTGCAGCTTCGTCCGTTCGGGATATTCCATAATCCGGTCGATCATCTGCTCGACCGACTGTGCGGTAATCTCGATGCCGTGATCCGGGCAGTGCGGCTTCCCGATCCGGGCGAACATTAGCCTGAGGTAATCGTATATTTCCGTAACCGTACCGACTGTAGACCGGGGGTTGCGGCTGGTCGTTTTCTGGTCGATGGAGATGGCCGGGGACAATCCTTCGATCGAATCGACATCCGGCTTGTCCATCTGGCCCAGAAACTGTCTGGCGTAAGCGGAAAGCGACTCGACGTAGCGGCGTTGTCCTTCCGCGTAGATCGTATCGAAAGCGAGCGACGATTTGCCGGAGCCGCTTAACCCGGTCAACACGACGAACTTGTCGCGCGGTATCGTTACGTCAACATTTTTTAAATTATGAGCTCTCGCTCCTTTGATCACGATGCGGTCTTGAGCCACTGTGAACCATCCTTTCCGTGGGTAGAGCCATTCATTCCTTCATCATAACACCGTTAAAAACGACTGAAAACCGGCCGCCCGGTTGAAACATTCTCCAGCTCCGCCGCGAAGAAGAGCCGCCGTTACAGGGCGGCTTTGAGCTCCAATATCGCATCGCGCAGCTCGGCGGCACGTTCGAACTGCAAGCTTTTGGCAGCTTCCTTCATCTCCGCTTCGAGACGCTCGATCAGCGAGGCGCGGTCTTTCTTGGACATCTTCTCGGACTTCACGCCGGCCAAATAATCGGCCTTCTGCTCCGCCACCTTCGTGGCCTCGATGACGTCGTGCACCCGCTTCTGAATCGTCTGCGGCGTGATGCCGTGCTTCTCGTTGAACTCGATCTGGATCGCGCGACGCCGCTCGGTCTCGCGGATGGCCCGGTCCATCGAGTCGGTCCGTTTGTCCCCGTACATAATAACCCGGCCGTTCGCGTTCCGCGCCGCCCGTCCGATCGTCTGAATGAGCGACCGTTCGGCACGCAGAAACCCTTCCTTATCCGCATCCAATATGGCGACGAGGGATACTTCCGGTAAGTCGAGCCCTTCCCGCAGCAGGTTGATGCCCACCAGCACATGGAATGTGCCTAGCCGCAATTCGCGCAGCAGCTGCATCCGTTCAAACGTCTTGACATCGGAATGGAGATAACGGACCTTAATGCCGAGCTCTTTGAAATAATCCGTCAAATCCTCCGACATTTTCTTGGTCAGCGTCGTCACGAGCACCCGCTCGTCCTTGGCGATCCGCTCGTTGATCTCGCCGATCAGATCGTCGATCTGTCCCTTCGTCGGGCGCACCTCGATAATCGGATCGAGAAGACCTGTCGGCCGGATAATCTGCTGCACCATCGTCGGGCAGCTCTCAAGCTCATACGGGCCCGGCGTAGCCGAGACGAAGATCGCCTGGCTGATCTTCTGTTCGAACTCCTCAAAGCGCAGCGGGCGGTTATCCAGCGCCGACGGCAGGCGGAAGCCGTGATCGACGAGCACTTCCTTCCGCGCCCGGTCGCCGTTGTACATCGCGCGGATTTGCGGAAGCGATACGTGCGATTCGTCGACGATGACCAGCATATCGTCGGGGAAATAGTCGAGCAACGTATATGGCGTAGCGCCGCGTTCGCGGAACGTAAGCGGTCCGGAGTAGTTCTCGATGCCGGAGCAGAAGCCCATCTCGTGCATCATCTCCAGATCGTACCGGGTCCGCTGCTCCAGCCGCTGGGCCTCCAGCAGCTTGTTCTCGGAACGAAGCTCTTCGAGCCGCTCCTCCAGCTCGCGCTCGATGTCCACCAGCGCCTTCTTCATTGTGTTCTCATGGGTGACGAAGTGAGACGCCGGGTAGATCGCCACATGATCCCGCTCGCCGAGAATCTCTCCGGTCAGCACGTCGATTTCGGTAATCCGCTCGATCTCATCGCCGAACAGCTCGACGCGAATCGCCTGCTCGCCCCTGGAGGCCGGGAAGATCTCGATGACGTCTCCCCGCACGCGGAACGTTCCGCGCACGAAGTTCAGATCGTTCCGCTGGTATTGGATGTCGACCAGCTTGTGCAAAATCTCGTTGCGCGGACGCTCCATCCCCGTCCTAAGCGACAAGACGAGATTCCGGTACTCCATCGGGGAACCGAGACCGTAAATGCACGATACGCTGGCAACGATGATCACGTCGCGGCGTTCGAACAACGAACTCGTAGCGGAGTGGCGGAGCTTGTCGATCTCGTCGTTAATGCTGGAATCTTTCTCAATGTACGTATCGCTCGAAGGAATATACGCCTCCGGCTGGTAGTAGTCGTAATAACTGACAAAATACGACACGGCGTTATGGGGGAAAAACTCCTGGAACTCGCTGCACAGCTGAGCCGCCAGCGTCTTGTTATGCGCAATGACGAGCGTCGGGCGGTTCACCCGGGCGATCACCTGGGCGGCCGTAAACGTCTTCCCCGTTCCGGTCGCGCCAAGCAGCGTCTGATATCTCTTGCCCTCCTGCAGTCCGCGGACAAGCTCGTCAATAGCCCCAGGCTGATCGCCTTGAGGCTGGAATGGAGAAACCAGTTGAAACGGTTTGTTGTGGAGCACGATATCGCTCATCGCTTTATCCCTCGCTCTGGGTCTTTCGACTCTATTGACTCTTTCTTCAATTACCGATATATGGTATGACATGCGACAGGGTCTACCGAATGTTTGTTCTCATCAGATATTATACTTCTTTTTCCGAATTGTTGCAAATTTTCAAACAAAGGGTGTGGGTCTGTTTCATGGATTTAACTACGATTCTAGGCATAATGCTCGGCCTGCTGGCATTGGTGGGAGGTTTCCTGCTGGATGGAGGCCATATCAACGGTCTGCTCGTATTAAGCGCCGCCATTATCGTGTTCGGAGGTACGATCGGCGCGGTTGTCGTCAGCTTCCCGAAATCGCAGCTGAAGCAGATTCCGAAAGCACTCCGCATGGCGTTCAGCGAAAGGAAAACAAAACCGGAGCAGCTGATCGAGGAACTGGTCGAGATGGCGGTTATCGCCCGCCGGGAGGGCGTGCTTGCCATAGAAGACCGCGCTCAGCAGCACCCTAACGCTTTTCTCAGGGACGGACTGCAGATGGTGGTCGACGGCACGGACCCGGATCTGATCCGGCAAATTCTCGAAGTTGAGATCGAAGCGAAAGAAAAGCTGCATGCCAGCTATGCGAAAATATTCGAAGCCGCCGGAGGTTACGCTCCGACGATGGGGATTATCGGTACGGTCATGGGTCTGATCCACGTCCTGAGCAACATGTCCGACCCCGAATCGCTCGCCGGATCGATTGCCGTAGCGTTCGCGGCCACCTTGTACGGCGTCGCCAGCGCGAACGTCATCTACTTGCCGATCGGCAGCAAGATCAAAGTCCGCAGCGAAGAGCAAATCGCCGAGATGGAGATGATGCTCGAAGGGCTGCTCGCCCTGCAAGCGGGACATAACCCGCAGATGATCCAGAAAAAGCTGACGTCCTTCCTGCTGCTCGACACGGAGGCGCAAGTTCGGAAGGAAGCGAACGCCGATGGCTAGGAGACGCAAGCAGCCGTCCGGTTCTCATTCCAGCAGCGAGCGGTGGCTGATCACCTATGCCGACCTGATTACGCTGCTGATGATTTTTTTCGTCATCCTGTATGCGATGAGCAAGATCGACTCGGCCAAATACGACACGTTGTCCAGAGCGCTGCAGATGCAGTTCAACGACGGCTCCTCGGTCATCCCGAAAGGGACCGGCATTATGGGCGAGGCGATTCCCGGGGACCCGAAGTCCGGAGACCAGACGCAGCCGCCGCCGGAATCCAAGACGGAGCCAAACTCCGATCCCGAGAAAGAAAAAGAGAAGGAATTGCAAAATTTGCTGAAAATCGTTCAGCAATATATTGCCGATCAGCATCTGGAGGAGCAGTTGTCCGCCAGCGATACCCCCCGCGGCATCGCGATCAAGCTGAACGACCTGTTTCTGTTCGACCTTGGCAAAGCCGAGCTGAAGCAAGGGGCTTATCCCGTGCTGGAGAAGCTGGCGAGCCTGTTTCCCACCCTGGATACGAAAGTGAGCATCGAGGGGCATACGGACGACCTGCCGCTCGCCACAGGCTCGGCTTATCAGGACAACTGGGGGCTTTCGCAAGCCCGGTCGGTGTCGGTCATCCGCTACTTCGTCAATACGGCCAAGCTGGACGCCGGTACGTTCATCTCCTCAGCTTATGCCGATACGAAGCCGGTTGCGCCTAACGATTCCGAAGCGAACCGGCAAAAAAACCGCAGAGTCGAAATCGTCGTGCTGCGGAACGATTAGAAGTAACCCAAGTACAAATTCAGAGCTAGATGCGGCTCTGAAATCGTTCTAGAAGCAAGAAACTCCAGTTCCATGATGAGTGGAATTGGAGTTTTTCATTAATCCCGGAAGAACCCGGCCGGCCGGACTTCCAAATCCAGCCGTTCGACGGACGGATGCCCGGGTCCTGCCGCCTACAGCGCTCCGCTCTCCTTCGCTGCGGGAGGTACCGCCTGGCTCCGCCGTCCGGCTTTCGTAAACCAGTTGACGTTTCGCTCTTCCAGGTAATACATCACCTTCTCGTCGGGAGCAAGCAGGACGCCCAGCAAATGGTGATCGCCCGAATAAAGAGCTCTCTGAACGAACTTGCTGTGCCCTTCGGTATTGATCACCTCCAGCTTGCAAAATGCCCCGTTGACGCCCAGCGCCTCATGCAGCTGCTCCTTAGTCCGGACCCGTATACCGTTCACCTTATGAATGATTTCCCCGGCAACAAGCCCCATCTCACTTGCCGGACTGCCGGGCAGCACGGCCAATATTCGCAGCCCTTGCTCGTTATGCACGTAATACGGAGGCTTCTCCGCCTCCTCCCGCCCGCTCCACCACAGTAAAGCTTCGTGCAGAACAATCGCCAGAACCGAACCGATCAGCACGAATCCGGGCAGCCATTCGGCCCCCGCCGCCAAGGCCAACACGGCCAGCGAGTAGAAGAACAGGAGCGACGCGCTCCGCTTCGCCTTCTGCTGCGGCAGCCGGGTCACCGTCCGTTCGGCGAAACCGAGCATCACCGGCAGTGCGGCGAAGGTCCAGCCCGCGTTCCAAATCTCCCCTCCGAACAAAGGTGTCCATGGCAGCGCTACCGCAGCACCGGCCGACTGAACCGGCACCAGCAGCAGCAGCGGCACCGGCCAAAACTGCTGAAGCTGATAGCCGCCGATCACCTTGCCTCGCTTGCCCGCCACGAACAACGGCATAGCCATGTCGGCCCCCTGCTTTCTGACGAAAAACGACTCCAGCAAATGCAAAACGCCGACTAAAGCGAGAAGCGAAGAGATGGGCAAGCTCTGCAGCGGCTTAACGGCCGCACCCACGTACGGAATCTCCGCCAGCCCCGGAAACCAGCCTGTAATGACGTGCAGCATTCCTAATACCCCGACGGAGTAGGCCAGACATATAAACCGTATCCGGAATACCGCCAGCAGCGCCGACAATACCCACAACCAGATCAAGGCGCCGGCCGGTACCGTTGCGCCGACGAACGCCATGACGAGCGATGCCGCCATCCCTGCAGCAATGCCCCAAAGGACCGTTTTCCAAGCCGTATCCAGCATCGAGTGCAGCCGGGTGGAGAACAGCTTGCGTTCCAGCACGATCTGTTTGTGATATTGCAAAATAACGAATAAAATCCCGATATAGTAAAACGGCTGAGCAGCAAGCTGAAGCAAAGCGCGCAGTACGCCTCGCGCCAGTTCGGCCACGATTTCCATCCAGGCACCGCTCCTTTATGCACAAACTATCTCCCTCTCTCCGCTGCAAAGGGAGTACGCACCAAATCCAACAAAAAAAGAAGGGACGGCTGATAAACCATCAGCCTCCCCTTCTTGGTTCGACGTTGCGATCGCGAATTCCTGCCGTTTCCCGCAGCTTTCCAGCGTTTTCCGATATCCGATCGTTTGCCCCTATGCTTCCGGCTCCTACTTGATCGCCTTCTTCATCGCTTCGACCGCCGCTTTTAATTGCAGGTCGTTTTTGGGATCGCGGATTTCTTTAGTGATCGCTTCTTCGATTTTGTTAGCCGTTGCGACGTCCACCTCACCGTTAGCCGGCAGACCGTGCTGGCCTTGGAACGACTTGACCGCCTGAGCGGTAGCTTCGCTGAAATAGCCGTCTATCCGTCCGGGCTTGTAGCCGAGACCTTCAAGCATCATTTGCAAGTTTCTGACGTCGTCCCCGAGCGTATCGGTTTTGAGCGTCGTTTTCTTGGACATCGGCGACGCTTTGAAGTAGGAAGGCTGATCCACCGTCAGATCCGGTTCGATTCCTTTCTCATTCACCCAGTTCCCGTTCGGGGTGAGCCACTTCATGACCGTCATCTTAATATTGCTGCCGTCGCCCAATTCGTGCTGGTAAGTAACCTGAACCGTACCTTTGCCGTACGTCTTCTCTCCGACCAGCGTGGCGCCGGCCGATTCTTTCAGCGCTCCCGCCATAATCTCCGAGGCGCTCGCGCTTCCGTTATTGATTAGCACGGCGATCGGATACGGCTTGCTCGATCCTTTGGATACCGTCTTCTCCCGCTGCCCGTTGCGGTCCTCGACCTGGACGACCGTCTTGCCGCTGGCCACGAACGGATCGAGCATATCCACTACTGCGTTCAGCATACCGCCGGGATCGTTCCGGACGTCGATGACGAGAGCTTTCATCCCCTGATCCTCGAGAGCCTTTAAGTGTTCCTTGAACGTCTTCGCCGTATTCTGCACGAACTCCCGGACGTCGATTTTGCCGACTTGACCGTCCATCATTTCGGAGTGCACCGTCTCGATTGGAATATCGTCGCGTACGACCACGATCTCGATCGGCTCGGCTCCGGCCCGCATAATTTGCAGCTTCGCCTGAGAGCCCTTGGTGCCCCGGATTTTCATCACCGCTTCCGATAACGTCAGCCCGTCCAGCTTCTCTCCGTTAACCGACATGATGATGTCGTTCGTCCGGATGCCCGCCTTCTCCGCCGGCGATCCTTTGATCGGGGAAACGACCTTCACCCTGCCGTCTTCCAGCGACACTTCGGCTCCAATCCCCTGAAACGTGGAGTTGAGCATGTCGTTGAACTGCTGCGCTTCCTTCTGGTCCATGTACGTCGTGTACGGATCGTTCAGGGAGCCCAGCATTCCGTGGATGGCGCCGTCGATTACCTTCGTCTTATCGACCTCGTGCAAATATTGGGTTTTGATCAATTCGTAGGTCGTGGAGAGCTTCTTCAGCTCCTGGGTTGTAAATCCCGACTGTTCCGCCTTGCCTCCCGATACGCTCTTGCCCTGCTCGGCAAACGAAAACGGACCGACGATCGTGAGCGTCAGCACGCTGCTCGCGAACATCGCCAACAGCATAAACGCCACGAAAATATACAGATTGCGACCTTTCCAGAACATCGTGCTTTCTCACCGCCTCTTATGGCTTGTCTGTCTGCGCTGTTTCCATTGTATGATGCCAGCCGTTCAAATATAAGCACGGTTCGTTATTTTTTCAAATAAGGGAGCGGATCGGCCGGCGCATTGTTTTTGCGTACCTCAAAGTGCAGATGGTTGCCTGTAGAACGCCCCGTAGAGCCTACTTCGGCGATCGACTGCCCGCGCTTCACCTGATCGCCTTCCTCTACCAGCAGCTTCCGGCTATGCCCGTACCATGTCTGCAAGCCGCCTCCATGATCGATGACGACCGTGTTGCCGTAGCCGTTCACCCACTGGGCGATAATGACCGTTCCGGCTTCAGCCGCTTGGATATGCGTTCCTGCAGGCGCCGGAATATCGATGCCCTTATGATTGGCGTCCGATTTGTTGATCGGATCGACCCGGTATCCGTAGCCGGACGAGATCGTCGTTCTGCCTGGCAGCGGCCAGCTTAAGGTTCCACCGCTGTACACGAACGTTTGCTTGCTGTTGTTTTTGTTGCGCTCCGCCCAAAGCTTCGATTTCTCCTTGGCCAGGTTGTTCAGCTGCGCTTCCGCTTCCTCGCTGATATGCTCGAGGTCCTTTTCCTGCTTGGCCAGGCTTGCGATCAGCACTTCCTTATCCTTTTCTTTCACTACTAGTGCGTTTTTGATCTTTTCGTTTTCGGCGTACAGCAACCGGATTTCCTCAAGCTGATTCTCCACCTGAACTTTCTTCTGGGCCACCGCTTCGCGATCCCGTTTGTTCGCCTCCAGAATATCCTTGTCCTGACTGACAATCGATTTGAGCGCGTGGTACCGGTCCAAAAAGTCGCTGAAGCTGGTGGATTCAAGCAATACATCCATATACGAGATGAAACCGTTCGTATACATGAGCCGCACTCTGGACTTGAGCAGCTGATCGCGCGTCTCGACGCGTTGTTCCGCTTCCTGAAGCTCTTCCGTCGTCTTCATCAGGTGCGTCGCCGACGTATCGATCTGCTTCTGAATTTCGTTCAGCTTGTCGCCCTGTTCCTCGATCTGCTTCCACAGCTCCTGAATGCTGCTCGCTTCCTGCTCCTTGCGTGCGGCAATATCCAATTTTAGCTTGTCCGCATCCTGCTGCTTTTTGGCGGTTTCCGCCTCTTTTTTCTGAATTTGCTGGAGCTGGCGGTCGATTTCAGCATTGGTAATAGCATACCCTTCTTTTGGCGCGGACATAAGCAGCATGGATAAGCTGCAGACGGCGATAAGCGATATTTTTACCTTTTTCAAGACAGGAATTCCTCCTTGGCGTCTGGGCCGACCAATTGTTACACTCTCAAAAACTTGCGAACGGACAAAATACTGCCCCATATGCCGATCATCACGCCGATGCCCAGCAGCAGTGCGGGAATGATCAAAATAAGCTCGTGAACCGGGATCAGAGTGATCAGCATCAGTCCGAGCTGTACTTTCGTATACGTGAGAAGCTCCGCGTATCCCCACAGCAGAACGCCTACAGGGATCGCCGATCCGATGATGCCGAGCAGAGCGCCTTCTATGAAGAAAGGCCAGCGGATAAAGCTGTTCGTCGCTCCGACCAGCTTCATGATGCCGATCTCCCGCCTGCGTGCGACAATCGTAATCTTGATCGTATTCGAGATAAGAAACATTGCGGTAAACGCGAGAAGCAGAACGAACACAAGACCTACGTTGCGGACGATGTCGGTAATTTTGAATAACGTGTCGACGGTGCCTTTGCCGTAGTTGATTTTGTAAATAAGCGGAGGGTTGTTCTGTGCGTCGAGCGCCTTGATCTGTTCGGCCACTTGTCCGACCAGCGGCGGATCGCTCACTTCAATCGTAAACGAATCGTTCAGCGGGTTGTTCTCCCCGTCGAAGCCTTCCAAAAGCTCCTTGCCCTCTGCGCCCATCTTGTCCCGCAGCAGCTCGAGCCCTTCCTCCTTGGATACGTAAGTAACTTTTTTTACGGCGGCTAAGGAGGCGATGTCCCGCTGTACGGCGTTTTTCTGCTGCTCGGACGTATTCACTTCGAGATACACGCGGATTTCGACCTGACTTTCGATCTGATCGGCCAAGTTGTTGACGTTAAGCGCCAAGACAAGAAAGATGCCAAGTACAAATAAAGATATGGATATCGCGCTGATCGAGGCGAACGTCATCCAGCCGTTGCGGACGACATTTTTAGCGCCCTCCCGGATGTGCCGACCGAAGGTGCTAATCCTCATAGCCGTAATCCCCTCTCAGCTCGTCGCGGGCAATACTCCCCTTCTCGATGGCGATGACGCGCTGGCGCATCGTGTTGACGATTTCTTTGTTGTGCGTTGCCATGACGATCGTAGCGCCCCGGAAATTAATCTCTTCGAGAAGCTTCATAATGCCCCAAGATGTATCGGGGTCCAAATTACCGGTCGGTTCGTCTGCGATAATGACGGCCGGATTATTCACGATGGCGCGGGCGATCGCCACGCGCTGCTGCTCGCCTCCGGACAGCTGGCTTGGCAGCGATCCGACCTTGTCCTTCAGTCTGACCAGCTCCAGCACTTCCATCGTCCGCTTCTTGATCAGCTTTTTGGGCGCCTCAATGACCTCCATCGCGAATGCGACATTTTCATACACCGTCATCTTCGGCAGCAGCTTAAAATCCTGAAAAATGACTCCGATGTTGCGCCGGACATAAGGAATTTTGCGCTGGCGCAGCTTTTCTAGATTAAAACCGTTTACGAAGATTTGGCCTTTGGTCGGCCTCTCCTCGCGATATATCAATTTCATGAACGTGGATTTTCCCGCACCGGACGGGCCTACCACATATACAAATTCGTGGGCGTCGATTTTCACATTGATGCCTTTCAATGCATGGGTTCCGTCTGGATACGTCTTCCATACATCTTGCATTTCGATCACACGATCACATCCTGTTAATAGTTAACATGTAAGAGTTCGACACCTGGTCCCGAAATCCTCTAGAAAACTTTGTCTTTCTACATATTCTTTCAGATTAGCCCGGCAATCGCCGCTTTTTTTGGTAGTCGTAATAACCTGCGCCCCTCGCATATACATAGGTTGTACCCCTTTAAATCGAGGAGCGTTGCTATGAAACGACGTACGATGAACGTGCTGCTGCTGGCCGCCGTGGCGTGCATGGCTGCGTTATGGATAGCGTTCTGGTGGTATTCGGGACAGCGTATCGTTCCTCCGGGAGTCCGTCTGGGAGACTTACCCATCGGCGGTATGCCGGAGCGGCAATTCCGGGTCGAGCTGCAGAGCCGGCTAGCGAACTTGTACGGGGAGACCGTACGGCTTGGGCCCGGGGAAAATCCGGAGGGAAGCCGTCCCTTCAATTGGGGACAGCTGGGCTTGTCGGTCCGGGAGGAAGAGCTGTCGAAATGGGCCGACTATTGGTTCGGAGGGAGCCGGCTCGAAACGATCAAGCGGAGATGGCAGATGCGCGGCAGCGTCCTTCCGGTTCATCTCGAATTGTCGGAAACGGCCTTGCGCGAAGCTTTATCCAAAGTGTGGCCCGCTCCCATGAATCCGGTCACCCGAAACGCAGTTCGCCATATTACGGCGGACGACCGTGTGGAATACGTTCCGGAACAGCGTGCCGCAGCTGTTGACGTACCGGAGCTGGTCAAGCGTCTGACCGATCTTGCCTATTCGCGGTTCAACGATCGTGCGCTTACGGAAGCGGGGAACGCCGAACCCCCGCCGTTCGTCGTCCTGCCGATGCGGGAAGCCGTCCCGGAGATGACCCTCGATCGGCTCCGGGCGCAAGGAATCGACCGGAAGATCGCCGAATATTCGACGACCTCTCCCGGAAGCGCCGCAGGCCGGAACCATAATATCCGGGTAACGGCGGGAACGATTCACGATAAGCTGCTCGCTCCCGGCGAACAATTCGACTACGGCGCTATCATCCGCGAGACGGAGAAAACACACGGCTTCCAGGAAGCCCCGGTCATCTATAACGGGAAACTGGTGCCGGGAATCGGCGGGGGCATCTGCCAAGTGTCGACGACACTGTATAACGCCGTTCTGCGAGCCGGCCTGAAAGTGAACGAACGGCGCAATCATACGCTGCCGATCAGCTACGCGCCGCTCGGTCTGGACGCCACATTTGCAAGCGGTTATATCAACTTCGTATTCACCAACAGCAGCGATCAATACTTGCTCATCCGCACCGAAACGGACGAATCCCGGGTAACAGTAAAACTGTTCGGGCGGCTGCCGGAAAATGTGACGTACGATGTCGAATCCCATGTCATTCAGACGCTGGAGCCCCCGGTCCAATACGTCCATAATCCGACATTGCCGCTCGGCGGTCAGACCTTGCTCCAGCAGGGCAAGCCGGGATTCGTCGTGGAAACTTACCGGATTCGCAAAGAAAACGGCGCCGAGACCGGTAGAGAAAAACTGTCCAAAGATACGTATCAGCCCCAAACGACGCTCGTGGCGGTCAATAACGGCGAAGCCAGGCCGGAGGAGAAAAACGGCCCGCCCGGAGGCGGCAAGCCGATCGTCGAAGACGGAGTCAGCGGTCCCGTATTTCCCAAGGGACGCTGACTTCTTTTTTTGTGCACGGAAACAGACGCGAAACGTGACAGTCATATGACGATCGGGACTATGTGACTATGACCGATAATGTGTATAGTAATCGTGTAGAAAATAAACGAATCGGTAGGGTGATGCAAGCGATGACGAAAGCGGAATTTTTCGATATGCTCGATCAAAAGCTGCGCGGCGTGCCGGAACCGGACCGGACGCAAATCATACAGCGGTACGAGGACCTGTTTCACCACGCTTTGGCAAGCGGGGAGACGGAGGAGCAAGTCGTGCACCGGATTTTATATCAGGGCAGCGGAGCGGCGGCCCCGGCTGCTCCCGGCTCCAAAAAAAGCGATTCTTCGCTGCGGCTTATTCTGGGAGGCTTCGCCCTGATCCTGTTTAATCTCATCTTCGTGTTAGGTCCCTTCATCGCCGTCTGCGCGGTACTGTTCAGCTTAGGGCTGGCGGGAATCATTTTGATGACCTCCCCGTTAGTTTATTATTTCGCCAACGGGATTCCGGACAGTTTGCTGGAGATGCTGTTCGTCATCTTCTCCTGCACGGCGCTGTTTGGGCTCGGACTGATCCTGACGGTGGGCGTCTCTTACGTTGGACCGAAATTTATGCTGCTGATCAAAAAGTATATCGGCCTGAATGTCAAAGCCGCGAGGGGGTATTAAGATGGGCTGGATTCGTAAATCATTGTTTGCTCTCGGGCTAATCTGTCTCGGCGGCGGTCTGGCCGGCTCGATCATCGTGTACTCGGCGGCGGATGGATTTCGCGGCAAAACGGAGCAAATCGACGTGGAGAAAAAAGTGTCCGCGCAGGATATAGAGCGGATCGCGATTCATTCGGACTATCCGAATATCAAGTTCGTCCGGAGCAGCGACTCGGATATTCACTTGAGGCTGACCGGCCCGATGTCGGACCGGCCGGGCAATAACGCCGATATTCAGCTGAATGCGGCAAACGGAACTTTAACGGCGGAAGTCGAGCTGCAAAAACGCAATAAATGGATCCAATTCAACTTGTTCGAGCTCCTGAACCTGATGGACGGCTCTCTGACCAAGCTGCAGGTGGAAGTGGCCCTTCCCGACAAAAACTTCAAGCTCGTAGAATTGGACACCGATGTCGGCCATATCGACGCAGGGAGTATGGTGCGTGCGGAACGGCTCCGGCTGGAAACGAGCTTTGGCAACATTTCGCTGGACGCGTTCCAAGGCTCCAAGCTGGAACTATCCTCTGAAGTGGGACGAATCGAGGCCAAGCGGCTGGAGACTTCCGATTTTGTTCAAGTGGAAACCGAATTCGGCAGCGTCGATTTGTCGTTCGACAAACTGGCCGAGTCGATGGAGCTGTCCACGGAAACAGGCAGTCTGAATGTAAAAGTACCTCGCTCCTTGCCGCTTCGCCTGGATTTGAAAAACGAGCTGGGCGGTATTAGCGCCGACCTGCCGGATCTGCAAGCCCATACGAAGACGAACAATACGCTGGAAGGCAGCGTCGGTTCGGGCGGTCCCTTGCTGAAGGCAAGATCGGAGTTTGGCTCGATCAAAGTCGAAGCGAAGTGAGAAACGGAGACATACCACGAGCAGGTTGCCCCTGATCGTTACAGCAAACCCTCCCGCCGGTGGCGGGAGGGTTTGCGCGCGCTTGAATATGTGAGTCATGCAGTGGCGGCATGGACGATTAGCGTTAGGACTTCCCTTCCGCTCTTACTTGCTGCTCTTCTCCATATATTCCTCAAACCAGGCTTCGCTCGCGGCAAGCGCCTGCTCGGCGCGGCCGATCGCGGCGGATACTTGAACGGTAGCGGTCCCCCCGTAGACGTTGCGGGCGTTGACCACTTGCTCCGGCTGAAGCACCTGGTAGATTTTGTCGTCGAACAGCTCCGAAAATTGCAGAAATTCCTGCATCGACAAGTCGAGCAAATACTTTTTAGTTTGGATGCAGTACAGCACCGTCTTGCCGATCACTTCGTGAGCTTGACGGAACGGCATGCCTTTGCCGACCAGGTAGTCGGCAATATCGGTGGCGTTGGAGAAATCCTGGTTCACCGCTTGACGCATCCGGTCGCGGTTCACTTTCATCGTCGCGATCATCGGCGCAAACAGCTGCAGCGCCCCTTGGAGCGTCCGTACCGTATCGAACATGCCTTCCTTGTCTTCCTGCATATCTTTATTGTAAGCAAGCGGAAGAGCCTTCAGGACGGTCAGCATGCCGACCAGGTTGCCGTAGACGCGGCCGGTTTTGCCGCGCACCAGCTCGGCGACATCCGGATTTTTCTTCTGCGGCATAATGCTGCTGCCGGTGCAGAACGCATCATCCAGCTCGACGAACTGGAATTCGGTGCTCGACCAGAGGACGAGCTCTTCGCACAGCCGCGACAGATGCGCCATGATAAGCGACGCATTCGCCAGAAACTCGACGATAAAATCGCGGTCGCTGACCGCATCGAGACTGTTCTCGTAGACGCGTTCGAAGCCAAGCTGCTCGGCCACGAAGTGACGGTCGATCGGGAACGTCGTCCCGGCCAGCGCGCCGGCTCCCAGCGGCAGAGCATTAATGCGCTTGTAGCTGTCGCGCAGACGCTCGATATCGCGGTCGAACATCGACACGTATGCCATCATATGGTGAGCGAACAAGATCGGCTGAGCCCGCTGCAGATGCGTATAACCCGGCACGATCGTATCGAGATTCGCTTTCGCTTGTCCGATCAGCGCTTCCTGCAACTTCACGAGCATGCCGACAAATTCGACGACACGCTTGCGCAAGTACAAGTGCATATCGGTCGCCACCTGGTCGTTGCGGCTGCGCCCCGTATGAAGCTTGCCGCCGACAGGGCCGATTTCCTCGATCAGCGTTTTCTCGATATTCATATGAATATCTTCGTCGGATACCGAAAACTCGACTTCTCCGCGACGGATCATTTGAAGCACCTTCAGCAGACCGTCCTGAATTTTCTCCACATCGTCTGCAGGTAAAATCCCGCATTTCCCCAGCATCGTCACGTGCGCCAGGCTGCCTTGAACGTCTTCCTCGGCCAACTCCTTGTCGAACATAATCGACGCCGTATATTCCTCGACCAGCTGGTCCGTCTTTTTCGTAAACCGTCCACCCCAAAGCTTCGACACGCTGTATATTCCCTCCTCAAGGTTCATCTCGTCTATGCGCTCGAAAGGCAAGGATCGCTCCGAACTTGCCCGCCTGCTTGCAGCGGAGCTTGCCGGAACGCCTCCTTGCCCTTTTGTTTCGCCAAGCAGGCGGTCATTTCGCAAAAGTTATTTGTTCTTTGCGTTTTGCTCTACGCCTGAAGCTACGCGCAGGCGAAGCGCGTTCAGGCGGATAAAGCCGGTAGCGTCTCCTTGGTTGTACGCTTTGGACGGGTCCGCTTCCATGGTAGCGATGTCCGGGTTATACAGGCTGACCGGGCTTTTGACGCCTGCGCCCATCACGTTGCCCTTGTACAGCTTCAGACGAACCGTTCCGGTTACGTTTTTCTGGCTTTCCGCCACGAGCGCCTGAATCGCGAGACGCTCCGGCGCGAACCAGAAGCCGTTGTATACGAGCGTCGCATATTTCGGAATCAGCGAATCGCGCAGATGCATAACATCGCGGTCCATCGTCAGCGACTCCATCTTCCGGTGAGCCACGAACAAGATTGTTCCGCCCGGAGTCTCGTACACGCCGCGGCTCTTCATGCCGACGAAACGGTTCTCCACCATATCGACGCGGCCGATGCCGTGCTTGCCGCCGAGCTCGTTGAGCGTCTCCATCACTTCGAGCGCGTTCATCCGTTGGCCGTTAATGGCTACGCAATCGCCCTGCTCGAACTCCAGCTCCACGTATTCTGCTTCATCCGGAGCTTCTTCCGGCGAACGGCTCAGTACGTACATATCGCGGTTGGAGTCCGCCGCAGCGTCGAACCAAGGATCTTCGAGCATGCCGCTCTCAAAGCTGATATGCAGCAGGTTGCGGTCCGTCGAATAAGGCTTGGCTGCCGAAGCGGTAACCGGAATGCCATGCTTCTCGGCATAGGCGATCATCTCGGCGCGGCCCGGGAACTGCTCGCGGAACTCTTCGATCCGCCACGGCGCGATCACTTCCAGCTCCGGAGCGAGAGCGGCTGCGGTCAGCTCGAAGCGGACCTGGTCGTTGCCTTTGCCGGTAGCGCCGTGGGCAATGGCCGTTGCGCCTTCCGCGCGTGCGATCTCGACCATACGCTTGGCGATCAGCGGACGCGCGATGCTTGTCCCGAGCAAATATTGTCCTTCATAAAGCGCCCCGGCCTGGAACATCGGGTAAATAAAATCGCTCGCGAATTCGTCGCGCAGATCGTCGATGTACGCTTTCGTAGCGCCGGTGCGCAGCGCTTTTTCCTCGAGTCCGTCCAGCTCGTCCTTTTGTCCGATGTCTGCGGTGAATGCGATGATCTCCGCGTCGTACGTTTCTTTCAGCCATGTCAAAATGACGGATGTATCCAGCCCGCCGGAGTATGCCAGTACGATTTTTTGTTTCGCCATGTGATCTGATCTCCCTCTCTACACGAATCCATCGGATTATGGGAGCCCGGCGGTACAGACCCGTTACAGTCTGCGCGGCCGGGCTAAAATTACAACGTGAACATTAGGACATTAATGCGGCCATAACCGCTTTTTGCGCATGCAGACGATTCTCCGCCTGATCGAAAATGATCGAGTTTGGCCCGTCGATAACGCCTTCGCTTACTTCCTCGCCGCGGTGAGCCGGCAGGCAGTGCATGAACAGGTAGTCTTTCTTCGCGTAGCTGGTAATCTCTTCATTGACCTGATAATTCTTAAACGCAATCTCTCTGGCGGATTGCTCGGACTCGAAGCCCATGCTCGCCCATACGTCGGTATAGACGACATCCGCGTTCTCGATCGCTTCTCTCGTGTCGCGGGTCAGCAGGAGCGAACCGCCGGTTAACGCCGCATTTTCACGGGAGTTCTTGACTACTTCCGGATCGGGATCGTAACCTTCCGGCGAAGCTACCGCCATATGCATGCCCAGCTTGGCAGCGCCCATCATTAAGGAGTGTACCATATTGTTGCCGTCGCCGATATATGCGATTTTGAGTCCCTGCAGCTTGCCCTTCTGCTCCAGAACCGTCTGGTAGTCGGCCAGCGCCTGGCAAGGGTGGGAGCGGTCGGTCAGCCCGTTGATAACCGGTACGGTAGCGCCCCGCGCCAAGTCGATGACGGTACGGTGAGCGTAAGTCCGGATCATGATGCCGTCGAGGTAGCGGGACATCGTTTGCGCCGTATCCCATATCGTTTCGCCGCGGCCCAGCTGGAGATCGTTTTTGCTCAGGAACAGAGCGTGACCGCCCAATTGATACATCCCTACTTCAAACGATACGCGCGTCCGGGTGGACGATTTCTCGAAAATCATGCCGAGCGTCTTGCCTTTGAGCGGCTGAAACGGCTGACCGGATTTCTGCTTTTTCTTCAAATCGATAGCCAGGTCGAGCAAATAACGAATTTCTTCCGGTGTATAATCAACGAGCCCGAGAAAATCCCGGCCCTTTAAGCTTGCGGCCATATCTTGAATCGCGATTTCAGACATCTTGCTCCTCCTTTATGTCAGGGCGCCTTGGGAAGCTCCATCCGGCGCCCGCCTCATCGTTTCGTTGCATTATTTAACCGAAGCGGCTGCCTTCCGGGCGAGAACGTCGGCAATGATGCCGATCCCTTCGTTAACCTCTTCGCGTGTGACGAGCAGATTCGGCAGCAGACGGATGACGTTAGGACCCGCCGCTGTGACGAGCAGCCCGGCCTCGTGAATCACCGGCACAAATTCTGACGCCGGCAAGGTGCACTCGATTCCGATGAGCAGCCCTTTGCCACGAATCTGCTTCACCAGCGGGTTGCCGGCCAGCTTCGCGTTCAGCTCGGACAGGATGTAGTCTCCCATCTCCGCAGCGCGCCCGGCCAGGTTCTCTTCGAGCATCGTCTCCACTGTCGCGATCCCCGCCGCCGTCGCGATCGGCGTACCGCCGAACGTCGAGCCGTGACTGCCCGGACCGAACGCCTCGCGCAGCTTCGCTTTGCCTAGCATGGCGCCGATCGGGAATCCGCTCGCAAGCGCTTTGGCCAGTGTAATAATATCCGGCTCGATGCCGTAATGCTCGTAGGCGAACAATTTACCGGTACGGCCCATCCCGGTTTGAATCTCGTCGATAATAAGCAGCAGATCGTGCTCCTTGCATAGACGCACAACTTCCTGCACGAACTCCGGTTCGGCCGGATTGACCCCGCCCTCGCCCTGTACGAGCTCCAGCATGATCGCGCACGTCTTGTCGGTTACGAAACCTTTCAGCGCCTCCGCGTCGTTGTATGGAGCGTATACGAAGCCTTCCGGAAGCGGGTGGAACCCTTCCTTCACTTTATCCTGTCCGGTAGCGGTCAGGGTAGCCAGTGTACGGCCGTGGAACGAAGTATGGAATGTAATAATTTCGTAGCGCTGCTTACCGAGCACCTTGGCGTTATATTTGCGAGCCAGCTTGATTGCCGCTTCGTTCGCCTCCGCGCCGCTGTTGCAGAAAAAGGCGGCGTCCAGGCAGCTGTTGTCGACCAGCAGTTGACCCAGCTTCTCCTGATTCGGGATATGGAACAGATTGCTGACGTGCCACAGCTCGCCGAGCTGCTCTACCAGCTTCTCCTTCACCTTATGCGGCGCATGCCCGAGGTTCGTCACTGCCAGTCCGCTTGCGAAATCGAGATATTCTTTGCCTTGATCGTCCCACAGCCGGCTGCCTTCCCCTTTAACGAGCGTAATCGGGAATCTGGCATAGGTGGGGAACAATGCGCTTTGTTGTTCGCTCATATGTGCTCACTCCGTTTCTTTCAATTCGTCCGTTCCATCACAACTCGCAGCTGCTATCGCTGGATACGAGTGCCGATCTTGTCTCCGCGCAGCACTTTGCTGAGCACTTCCGGCTCGCTGCCGTTTACGATTACGACTTCTCTGACATCGCCCTGGATGCACTGGATCGCCGCACGTACTTTCGGGATCATCCCGCCGTAAATTTCGCCGCTGGTTATCATCTGTTCAATATCCGCCACGGTCACGACTGGAAGAACCCGCTTCTCGCCGTCAACCGTCTTCATAATGCCCGGCACATCGGTTACGACGATCATCCGTTCTACGCCAATATGGGAAGCAACCGCGCCTGCCGCCGTATCGGCGTTGATGTTATACCGCTGTGCGCCTTCTCCGATCCCGACCGGTGCTACGACCGGCATGTAACCCATCCGGACAATACCTTGGATGATCTCCGCATTGACGTGCGTAACGTCGCCTACGAGCCCGACTTCGTGCGCATTCGCTACCGGCTTCGCCTGAATCAGATGGCCGTCCACACCGGACAAGCCCAGCGCCTTGGCTCCCGACTTCTGGATTTTGCGGACGATTTCTTTGTTGATTTGTCCGGACAGCACCATCTCGACGACGTCGAGCACCGCTTCGTTCGTTTTCCTCAGCCCGTTCACGAATTCCGTCTCGATGCCCAGCTTGCCCAGCGTATCCGATATCGCGGGACCGCCGCCGTGTACGATGACCGGGATCGTTCCTTCGTCCTGCAGCTTCTTCAGATCCAGAAAAAAAGCGTCGGGCAGCGCGGCCAGCGTGCTCCCCCCGCATTTCATCACAAAACAGTTGTTGCTCATGAATCGGTTCTCCTTTACTTCTGTACCGCTTCTCTATTGGAGAATGGATGGTATAATAGCGAACTTACGTCCGGTATGCCGCATTAATACGAACATAATCATAGGTCAGATCGCAGCCCCATGCGGTAGCGCCGCTGCCCCCCATATGCAAATCAACGTGAATAAGCACGAACTCGCCCTTCAAATATTCGGCGGCTTTCTCCTCGTCGAACTTCACCGGACGCGACTGCTCCAACGTAACGATATCGCCCAGACGGATATCCACCGTCTCCGTATTGACCGGATAACCGGCGCGACCGATCGCAGCGATGATCCTTCCCCAGTTGGCGTCAGCGCCGAAGCAAGCGGACTTGACGAGACTCGATCCGATGACCGTTTTGGCAAAAGCGCGGGCCGCTTCCACCGATTCCGCTCCGACTACGTTCACCTCAATCAGCTTCGTGGCGCCCTCGCCGTCGCGGGCAATCGCTTTGGCCAGCACCTCGCCGACATAACGGAAGCCTGCGGCGAACGCTTCCCAATCCGGATGGCTCTCGGTCAACTCGCCGTTGCCGGCCAGTCCGCTCGCCATCACGACCACCATGTCGTTTGTACTCGTATCTCCGTCCACCGTAATCATATTAAACGTCGTATCAGTTACTCCGTTAAGCAGCTTTTGCAGCGAAGCCGCAGGAACTGCCGCATCCGTCGTGATGAAGCCCAGCATCGTCGCCATATTCGGATGGATCATGCCCGATCCTTTGGCCGCCCCGGCGATATGTACCGTGTGGCCGTCCACCGTCAGTTTGACGCAAACCGACTTTTTGGTCAGATCCGTCGTCAAAATCGCCTGGCAAAACTGGTCTCCGCCTTCATCCGAAGCGGATACGCGCTCAGGCAGCCCGGCAATGCCGGATGTTACCTTATCCATCTTCAGCAGCTCGCCGATCACGCCAGTGGACGTAACGCCCACGTAATGATCCGGCACGCCGAACGCCTTGGCCGCTTCCGAACGCATCGTCCGCGCATCCTCATCGCCTTGTTTCCCCGTACATGCATTGGCGTTGCCCGAGTTGACCAGCATGACTTGAAGCTTTCCTTCCACCGCCAAGCTGTCCTTCGTTACTTGCAGCGGAGCCGCCTGAAACGCGTTAAGCGTATAGACGCCGGCCGCCGAAGCCGGAACGTCGCATACGATGACACCCAAATCGTTGCGCTGGGTCTTCTTCAGACCGCAATGCAAGCCTCCGGCCCGAAACCCTTTCGGCGTCGTGACCGAGCCATTCTCCACCACTACAAATTCGCCATGCTGCGCCATCGCAACCATCACCATCTTTCTGCAAACTGCAATTGCTTATAATTGGAACAGCCCCCGAGACCGCCGAAGTCGTAACTATAAGCGACAGCAGCGTCCGGAAGCCATGAGCCATTTCGTCCTAGTGCATCTATAGAAAACCGTTACGGATAAACCGGAGTAAAATCGAGCCCCGTCGATTCGTCCCAGCCCATCATTAGGTTCAGGTTTTGTACCGCTTGCCCGGCTGCGCCCTTCATCAGGTTATCGATGACCGAGATAACCGTTACCCGGCCTGTCCTCGCATCGACCGATACGCCGATATCGCAATAGTTCGAGCCGTATACTTCCTTTGTCGCCGGATATTTGCCTGCCGGGCGAATCCGCACGAATTTCCGCCCTTCGTAGTAGCTGCGGAACAAATTCACGACCTCTTCGTCCGTCCGGGCCTGCGTAAGCTTCGCATAGCTGGTGACCAGAATGCCGCGGGTCATCGGCAGCAGATGCGTCGTGAACGTCATCGTTACTTCCTGGCCGGCTACGCGGCTGAGCGTCTGTTCGATCTCCGGCGTATGCTGATGCCGGTTCACTTTGTAAGCCAGCGTGCTCTCGTTGATCTCCGAGTAGTGATAGGCCAGGCCAAGTCCGCGTCCCGCCCCCGATACGCCCGTCTTGGCGTCCGATATAATCGTAGACGGATCGATCCATCCTTCCGCCAGAAGCGGCACGAGACCGAGCGACGTCGCCGTAGGAAAGCATCCCGGGTTCGCGATCAGATCGGCTCCGCGCACGTCTTCGCCGAATACTTCGCACAACCCGTACACCGCCCGATCCAGATAAGCCGGATCTGCAGGCTTATGTTTATACCAAGTCTCGTATACGTCTCCTTGCTTCAGCCTGAGATCCCCGGACACGTCGATGACTTTCAGCCCCGCATCGATCAGCTTCGGAGACAGCTCCGTGCTTACCCCGTGCGGAGTCGCCAGAAAAACAACATCGGCCTTGCTCTTCATGGCCGCAACATCGATCGCCTCGAGCCGATCCGTAACGATCTCCGATAAGTGCGGATACCCTTCCGCATACAAAGCTCCTGCGTTCGAAGAAGAAATGACCGATGTAATCTCCGCCTTCGGATGCTGCAATAAAAGCCGGATCAATTCAACGCCGCCGTAGCCGGTCGAGCCTACGATAGCCGTTCTGAGCTTACCGTTCATGACTATGCCTCCCCGTAACAGCAAAGTTCCGTTCCTTTTCTCCCAAGAACAGGACCGGTGTTCTCTGCCGTTTTTGTATCGTTGTTTCTCGCAATCCTACGATTCCGTCCCGAAACATATGCATCATTATACATTCAAAAGAATAATAATTCAATCGCTTTTTATCCGGATTCCGTCTTCCTTTATCGGCAAAATCAACCGAAATCACTATGCTGAACATATCTCCAATTGAAGTGCAGCAAATCGAAAAGTTCTATGAAGAGCGACGGTCATGCCCCATCAGAAAGCCCGCCTCCCAATAGATGGTTCACGAGCGATTCGTCTCTTTTTCGATCATACGGAATATTTAGCGGAACTGCAACTGGCTTTTCCGGGCTTAGCCATGAAGCTTGAATCCTTCCCCGAGCACTTCGCTGGCATCGGCTAAAATAACAAAGGCTGCTGGGTCTACCGCCTTGACGAGCGTCTTCAGCCGGGTCACCTCGGTCTGGCTGACGACCACCATCAGGGTAGGCCGGTCTTCCCCCGTGTACCCGCCCCGGCCGGCCAATACGGTCATGCCCCGGTCCAGCTCGAACAGGACCGCCTCGCGGATCGCTTCCGTTTCCTTGGTCATGATAAAAGCGACCTTCGAGTACCGGAAGCCGATCTGGACGACATCGATCGTTTTCGTCGTGACGAACAGGCCGATCAGCGCCAGCAGCGCTTTCTCCGGCGAGAAGACGATCCCCGCCGTTACAATTACCGCTCCGTCCAGCATCGCTACAGCGATGCCGTAACCAATCCCCGTCCATTTATGGATTAACTGCGCCGCCGAATCGAGCCCTCCTGTAGACCCTCTGCCGCGGAACACGATGCCGAGTCCCGCTCCAATCCCGATTCCCCCGTAGATCGTGGCTAGCAGCGGGTCTGTCGTTAAAGGACCGATATCACGCGACAAAAGGACAAAAAGCGGGAGCACGATCGATGCCACCGCTGTCTTCAAACCGAACTGTCCGCCCAAAAAAAGCAGGCCGAGCATAAACAAGGGAATGTTAAGCACCCACTGCATAATAGCCGGCTCGATGCCGAACAAATGCTGAATGATGGTGGAGATGCCGGCCACTCCTCCGGATGCGATCCGGTTCGGGTTCAAGAACATATTAAAGCTAAGGGCAATGATCAGACAGCCGGTCAGCAACAACATATATTCAATCGTATGATGCAGCGGACTTCCGATCCGGATTGCGGGCTGCTTACGGCGCATTGGCATTCTCCTTCCCTCTATTCAGCGGTGCCTGGTTGTGCGGAGGCGGCTGCGATGTGCTTCTGCTCAAGCCTACGTCTCTGCATCGTCCTCTCCGGCAGTACGTCTCCAAAGAAGAAATCAACTTCAACTATGTACGATTTAAAAATAAATCCTACACTATAGTGTAGGATAAAGGTTTCCCTGTATATTCATCAAACGTCAGCCGGTTTTATTTGATGACGCAAGTACGCATCGATAAACGGCTCGATTTCGCCGTCCATGACCGCTTGAACGTTCCCGGTCTCCGCTTGGGTACGATGATCCTTCACCATGCTGTACGGATGGAACACGTAGGAGCGGATCTGACTGCCCCATGCGATATCGGATTGCTCGCCGCGAATCTCGGCCAGATGCTTGGCTTGCTCCTCCAGCTTTTTCTCGTACAGCTTCGAGCGAAGCATCTTCATGGCGCGTTCGCGGTTCTGAATCTGCGACCGCTCCAACTGACAGGCTACGACGATTCCACTTGGAATATGCGTAATCCGCACGGCCGACTCGGTCCGGTTGACGTGCTGTCCGCCCGCTCCGCTCGCCCGGTACGTATCGACCCGCAAATCTTCAGTACGGATCTCGACCTCTACGTCTTCCTCAATCTCCGGAACGACGTCGCACGATACAAACGACGTATGACGGCGTCCGGATGCATCGAACGGGGAGATCCGTACCAGCCGGTGCACGCCCTTCTCCGCCTTCAAGTAACCGTAGGCATTGTGCCCCTTGATGGAGAGCGTAACGCTCTTCACGCCTGCTTCATCACCCGGCAGGTAGTCGAGCAGCTCCACCTTAAAGCCTTTTTTCTCCGAATATCTGCGGTACATGCGGAGCAGCAGGTCGGCCCAGTCTTGGGACTCGGTACCGCCGGCGCCCGGATGCAGCTCCAAAATGCAATCGTACTTATCGTACGGCTGATTCAGCAGCAGTTGCAGCTCGAAGCCTTGCAGCTTCGCATGCAGCTCGCGAATGCTTGAGGTCAAGTCCGCCGCCATGCTGTCGTCGCCCTCTTCCTCGGCCAACTCCAGCATCACTTCGATATCCTCGTAAGCCGAAGCGAGTCCTTGGAACTCGTCGACAACCGACTTGACCGCGTTCATCTCGCCGATCACTTTCTGCGCTTTCTCGTTATCGTCCCAGAAATCGGGAGCGGCCATCTTCTCTTCGAAGTTACCAATCTGCTCCAGCTTCAGATCTAAGTCAAAGAGACCCCCTAAGGTCTTGAATTCGCTTGGCCACTTCCCGTAAATCCTGCTTTACATCTGCTTCCAACATGATTCCGTTCACCTCTGTCTCAAATTAGGCCACGCCCGCTGGTCCATCGGCAAAAGGAAGCCCCCTGTCAAGGGGGCCGCCTTGCCTTAGCCAATAGCAAGCTCGCTTACTTGCCGTGGCACTGTTTATATTTTTTGCCGCTTCCGCATGGACAAGGATCGTTGCGTCCGGTTTTGTCCTCGGCGCGGGCCGGGCGCTTGCCTTCCGCTTCCGCCTTCGGATCGACGGCTTGCCCTTCGGCTACCGCCTGACGTTCCAGGTTCGACTCGACGTGGGCCTTCATGATATACTTGGCCACTTCTTCGCGAATGTTTTCAATCATTTCCTGGAACATCTCGAATCCTTCGAACTGATATTCGCGAAGCGGATCGGTTCCGCCGTAAGCACGAAGATGAATCCCTTGACGAAGCTGCTCCATCGCGTCGATATGATCCATCCACTTGCTGTCAACCGCACGCAGCAGAACGACTTTCTCGAACTCGCGCATGTTGTCCGGACCGATCTCCTGCTCGCGCTGGTCGTACATCTCTTTAACCAGCTTCTCGATATATTCGATCATTTCCTCGCGTTCCTTGCCCCACAATGCGTCGGCGCTCAGTTGGTCTTCCTGAAGGAACGTGGAATTCGCATATTCGGCGATCGCCGCCAAATCCCACTCTTCCGGCACCTGATCAACCGGCGTATGGGCTTTGACGATCCGCTCGATGACCGGCATAATCATGCCGAGCGCGATTTCCTTGATATTATCGTGCTCCAGCACCTCGCGGCGCTGCTTGTAAATAATCTCACGCTGCTGATTCATGACGTCGTCGTACTGAAGGACGACCTTCCGGGTATCGAAGTTGTTGCCTTCCACCCGTTTCTGGGCAGACTCGATCGCGCGGGTAATCAGCTTGCTCTCGATCGGCTGATCTTCCTCGAATCCGATCCGATCCATCATGCCCATGATGTTCTCGGCACCGAAACGGCGCATCAGCTCATCTTCCATCGACAAGAAGAATTGCGAAGAACCCGGGTCGCCTTGACGGCCCGCGCGTCCGCGAAGCTGGTTATCGATCCGCCGGCTCTCGTGACGCTCCGTACCTATAATATGCAAACCGCCGATATCGGCAACTCCATCGCCGAGCACAATATCCGTACCCCGTCCCGCCATGTTGGTGGCGATAGTGACCGAGTTCGGCTGGCCCGCGCGGGATACGATCTCCGCTTCTTCGGCATGGTATTTGGCGTTTAGTACTTTATGCTGTACGCCTTTTTTCTTAAGCATGTCGGACAACCGTTCCGAGTTCTCGATCGATATCGTACCGACGAGTACCGGCTGGCCTTTTTTGTGGCGCTCTACGATCTGATCGACAACCGCTTTGAACTTGCCGTTCACGCTTTTGTATACAGTATCCGGCATGTCGTTACGGATCATCGGTTTGTTCGTCGGGATGACGACAACTTCGAGACCGTAAATTTTCTTGAGCTCTTCTTCCTCCGTCTTCGCCGTACCGGTCATCCCGGCCAGCTTGCGGTACATCCGGAAGTAGTTTTGCAGCGTAATGGTGGCGAGGGTCATACTCTCGTTCTGCACCTTCATCTGCTCTTTGGCTTCGATCGCCTGATGCAGACCGTCGCTGTAACGGCGGCCCACCATAAGGCGTCCGGTAAACTCGTCCACGATAATAACCTCATCGTCCTGAACGACATAGTCTACGTCGCGTTTCATGATAACGTGAGCTTTCAACGCTTGGGAGATATGATGGTTCAAGGTGACGTTCGCATGATCGTACAAGTTCTCGATGCCGAACATCTTCTCCGCTTTTGCCGCGCCCGCTTCGGTGAGGTTGACCGATCTTACCTTGATATCAACCGTATAATCCTCTTCGGGAGCCAGCCGGCTTACGAACCGGTCGGCCGCATAATACAAGTCCGTAGACTTGGCTGCTTGTCCGGATATAATAAGCGGGGTCCGCGCTTCGTCGACAAGGATCGAATCGACCTCGTCAATCACCGCATAATAAAGCGGACGCTGCACCATCTGCTCTTTGTAGAGCACCATGTTATCGCGCAAATAGTCGAAGCCGAACTCGTTGTTCGTTCCGTACGTAATGTCGCAGGCGTATGCCGCTTGTTTCTGCGAATGGGACAAGCTGTTCAGGTTGACGCCAACCGTCATGCCCAGAAACTCGTACACTTTCCCCATCTCATTGCTGTCCCGCTGGGCCAAATAATCGTTGACCGTAACGACGTGGACGCCTTTGCCGAGCAAGGCATTCAAATAAACCGGCAGCGTACCGACCAGCGTTTTCCCTTCACCAGTCCGCATCTCCGCGATTTTGCCTTCATGAAGCGCCATCCCTCCGATAAGCTGCACATCGTAGTGACGTTTGCCCAGCGCTCTCCATGACCCTTCGCGTACGACCGCGAAAGCTTCTGGAAGAAGCTCGTTTAATTCAGTTCCGGCTTCGATCTTGGATCTGAATTCCGCCGTTTTGTTGCGAAGCTCGTCGTCAGACAGTGCCTTGATCTGAGGCTCCATCTCGTTGATCATCTCTACCGTTCGCATCAATCGCTTAATCTCGCGATCGTTCGAATCGCCAAATATCTTTTTTACGAGTCCCAGCATGCGAGAACCCCTTTCGCTATACGTAGTCCGTCGGACGGAACAAACGAATTTTTTGTAGCATCGAATCCATGAAGCTTTAAAAAACCTTCGTGCCGCTGCAATCAGGCAAAGCGCCGTAAAGGTCCTTGATAATCGTTCCGTGTTTCAGACGAGACAATCGTTCCGAATGTTACAGGATAACGTCCTTTTTCACGACAAACCGTTTGCATAAATTGTAACAGTTTGCGCAAGCCGCCGCAACAACAGGCTTGTACCGACGGGCCCTGATCGGGTTACGAAATGACCGGCATTGCCATAGATTGGATGACCCACAGCATCGACACCAAAAAAGCGATTAGCCCGAAATAGGCGATTCCGTATCTCAGACGGGTTGTTGGGGGAACTTCATAGTACGTATCATTTTCATGAGTATCGCCCTGCACCTGCAAAAATATGACAAGCTTCGGCTCTTCCTCTTCGTCCGTCTTTTTGAAGACCCGAACAACTTCCACCTTACGGATTTGCGATTGTCCTTGCAAATCTGCCGTATGCTCCAGACCAAGGCCTTCCCATTTCACATGAAGCTGCTGCACACCGTTCTCAATCGTACTGGAGGTGCTGAACGGAAGCTCTCTTCGGTGCTCTTCTCCCGGGATAAAGTAACCGGCCTCCAGTAAAGGAACGAGCGGGGTTTCCCAGCGCACCGTATATTGGACAGGCGACGTCTTGACCCGTTTGATATACTTCTTATATAAATCGTAGGCGAACAAAACCCAGAATATCGCCAGTATCCAGGCGTTCAAGTAAAAGATAAGCAACGCTCCGCCGACAAGCCCTACAATCCACAGCCATCTGCTAAGCGCCGAAGCGATTCTCCCGCCGTCCATCGGCTGCATCGGAAGCAAATTGAACAAATTTAAAATAAACCCGATCTTGGCAATAACGATCCAGATGTACCATCCGGTGCCTCCGCCAGCTTGAATGCCGAGCCAGCCGATGACGTAGGCCGCCGTAGCGCCTAACGTGCCGATCAGCGGGCCTCCATAAGCGATATAAGCCTCCGTTACGGCATCCCGCGGATTCCGTTTTAGCATAATCATCGCCCCAAGAAAAGGAATAAAAAACGGGGCGCTTACCGGAAGACCCTTGCGCTTGGCTGCGACTATGTGTCCCAGCTCGTGAATAAGGATCATCCCCACCAGACCCGCCGCCACCTGGAACGGGAACACGATCGTATAGGCCCACACGGTGACGAGCATGCTGATGATGGCTGTGCCGAACTTGCTGAATTTGAATAAGGCGAGCAGCGTCTTGCCTTTGCTCAGAATAAACAGCCCTGCGGCTCCCAAAAGCCACCAGCCGTTGCGTTTGGCCGGCTTGTTGTCCAATGTACCAACCTCCCTGCGGCTACTTCACTCACCGCTGCTTTCATTTTCAATGGTGAAAACCGTGATGACGTTAAGTCTTTACGTTAGGTTAGCGTCCCCCGAATTCGGTTTCTCCGTGCTGGTTATTAGATTCTTATACGCAGAAAAGCCTGATCCGTTTCAGGATCAGGCGGGTTATTAACGTTATGGATGCCGTTCGTTACTATGTGTTAGGCTTCAGTTCGGCTCGATGAGGCCGTACTTGCCGTCGTTTCTCCGGTAAACCACATTCACTTCCTTAGAGTCGGCATTAGCGAATACGAAGAAGTTATGACCGACCATGTTCATTTGCAGGATCGCTTCCTCTACGTCCATCGGCTTCAGATTGAAACGCTTCGTGCGAACCAGCTCCAGATCTTCATCTTCCTCGTCCAGTTTCACTGCCGTCGAGCCGTCATAACTTTCTCTGAACAATGTACGAATACCGTCTCCCCGGAATTTGCGGTTTACTTTCGTTTTATGCTTGCGGATTTGGCGCTCGAGCTTCTCGGTCACCAAATCGATCGAGGCGTACATATCCTCGTTCTTAACCTCAGCTCTCAGCAGCACTCCAGGCAGCGGAATCGTTACTTCTACCGTCTGCATGTTTTTGGCTACGCTGAGCGTGACGTTCACGTCAGAGGTGGGAGCAGCTTCGAAATACTTTTCCAGCCTTCCGATCTTTTTAGCAGCGTACTCTTTTAGTGCGTCGGTGGGCAGCAGGTTTTGACCGCGAATGGTAAAGTTCATTGTTCAACAGCTCCTTTCATACTTCTACTATATCATATTAAGGAGCCTACTTCAAAAAAACTTTACAATAATTCAAAATAATTAAACAATTCTGATTATTGTTGTTGCACAATGTTCACACCTTGAAAATAGCGGGAATTCCAAGCGTAGAAGATAGGCCTACAGGTGGGAATTAGAGCCTTAGCAGCTGTAGGGATCAGCTCTTTAAGCGGAGTGGCAGCTCCCCAGCGGATTTTCATTTCCACGGGGATTTAGTGTTCCAAATTCATGCAAAAAAGACACCCCGGTTTCCCGGGGCATCTTCGCTGCTAGCGTATATATTCAATCGCGGCTGACAGCCGGTTGATTATAATTTGATGACGTTAGCTGCTTGCGGACCGCGTGCGCCTTCCACGATGTCGAATTCTACGGCTTGGCCTTCTTCCAAAGTCTTGAAGCCGTCCGATTGGATTGCCGAGAAGTGAACGAATACGTCTCCGCCGTCTTCGCGCTCGATGAATCCATAACCTTTTTCTGCGTTAAACCATTTTACTTTACCTTGCATGCAAAACATTCCCTTCATCTTCAAATAGCTGCGGGTCTTGCCCACACCCTGACTATACCACCAGCCCTGCCGAATGTCAACGTGAAAGCGCAATCTTTCTCTCCCAGCCTTGCCCAATTCTCGCTTGCCCGAATTGCACGAAAATTTGGCTATTTACAAGAAATACACATTATGAAAGCTTGTTTTCATTAGTTATTCACAGAGTTATGCACATTATCCACAGGGTAGTTATTCAGTTGTGCACAGGAGAAAATACAAATGGAAGGGGCAGATGCACTTGAAAAGCGGCTTCGGTGCACCCCTGCTTCAATTGTTTTATATTAACGAGATAGACCGAATTTTGCCGCAGCCTGCAGTTCCAATAAAAAATAAAAACACTGCATAACCATGCAGCGCTCATCATCGTACTTTTTTACTTTTTTTTATCAAACATGAACGGATCCATTACGTAATCCGCCTCGTAGGTAGCTTTTTGTTTTTTAGCCAAATTCATTCTAGTTATACCGCTCTGGTTCTCCACCTGGATTTCGGATATTCTCGCTGTGATTATTGAATCTTTTTCAAGCAAAGCGATCACCCGGTTACGATGAAATGATGCTTGGTCCGGGGTAATCTTTAATTCCACCAGTTGCTTGATCAATGCCTGTCGTTGCTCAATAAAGTCCTCTAACTCTTCCTGCTTGGCGAATTGTAAGGACCCTAAGAGTTGCTCCGTGATAATCTCCAGCTTCCCAATCAAACTATCCATGTTGAATTCCGCTTCTTTGGCTGTTTACGATTTTGGCGGCTTGAATCCACGTTTCCTTGAACTCCTGCAGGTAACCGAGAACCTCTTCGAGCGGCTCGATTTCTTTTTTGGTATTGGCTTGAATCAATCGGTAGATTAAATAATCGTATAGACGCAACAAGTCTTTCGCGATTGGCAAAGATTGATCCAAGGTAATCACAAACTCACTAATGATATCCTGAACCTTAAAAATATGATTGTGGGCAGCGGTAATATCGTTTTTGCGAATATCCTCTATGCTTAGTTTGCAGAAACGTATCGCCCCATCACAAAGCATAACGAGAAGCTGTGCGGGAGAAGCTGTCTGAATAGAATTTTCTAGATACTTATTCGGCTGTGATTGAATCATGGATGTCCCTCCTCATTCCCTCGTTACTGGCTCTTGCCAGTGCCAAACGCATTTGCCAAATAGGCCGATTGGGAGTTGTACCGATTAAGCGCAGCTTCCATTGCAGCAAATTTTTTATAATAATTGTCTTCCATCGTTCTGAGCTTTTTGTCCATTTGGTCAAGCTGTTTATTTACTTCGAGAAGCCTTGTGCTCACTATACTCTGATCAAACGAAGTCGTATTGGGAGCACCCGCTTTCTCGATCAGTTCATCAAGGCCATCCTTCAGCCGGGCGTACATCCGATTGGCAATGCCGCCTTTGGCCCCATCCTCGCCTTCACCTATTGGTTGTGTGAATAACGTCTGGACCGCTTCAAGGTTATTCTCGATGGCAGCACGCAGCTTCGTTTCGTCCTTGATGACTAGCTTCCCTTTTTCCGTATAATCTCCGGTGTCAATTCCGATCGACGCTAAGGACTTGATGGTCGAATGCCCGGTATCGACAATACCAGTAACTGCGAAACGTAGATCTGTGACCATATTGGCCAATATGGAATCATTACGCAGCATCCCGCTCTTGGCCAGCTTCTCCCATTGCTCGATTTGCTTCTCGGACATGGTTTCTTTTTGTGCATCTGTCAATGGAAGGTAGTCACGATTTCTTTTTTCAGAAAGCTTGTCCTGCGTTTGCTTCAGAAAATCGTTATATTCGGTAACAAAAGTTTTAATGGCTTCGACAACCTCATCGACTTTTGTTTTCGGTTCGATTGTGGCATCTGAGCCTCCGGCCTTTTTAAGCGTAATCTCAATACCGTTTACGGCAAACGTGTTGCTAGTGCGGGTAGTTACCAGGCCGTTGATTGTGACTTCTGCGTCATTGGCCTCTTTCGCATTATCCGGCTTGATTTGCAATACGTCAGTCAGAAACTCCCCTTCAAACTTAAGGGTCCCATCCTCATTAAGGCCCTCGACAAGTCCTGTCTGCTTCGCCATAAAAGACAGTTGTCTCTTGCTTTCGTCGTAATAGGCCGTTACATTCGTTTTCTGATTGATCTTGGCAATAACGTCATTCAACGACTCTTTGCTTGTATCGATTACGATTTCTTCGCTGCCGTTGATCTTAAACTTGTATGTTGTTTGTAGCGGTGCGCCGTTAAGAAGATTATCCTTTTGTTCGGCCAGAGGCTTTGTCCGGTCAAATTCCTTTTTTGCAACTTCGGCATCACTAAAGTTGGATGCAGCGGTTGCCAGCTTTTGAACAGAGATCGTGACATTGCTGTTCATCGTGGAAGCAGTCGCCTTGGCTGATACCGCTTCCGAATCCCCGGAAACCGTTACTTCCTTTTTATTAAAGGTACCTTCTAACCGGAATTTAAATAACTTATTGTTACGATAATCCGTTAATTTAAGATTCGTATCCCGGTACTCGTCTCTAGACCACTCAAACGTTTGTCTCTTTTGGTCCAAAGCATCGTACTTCACACGCTGGGCTTTCATCAACTCTTTTACGGTATTATCTACATCGAATCCACTCAATCCAGCCACTCGTAATGGCATTATTATCACCCACTTTCGACAGTTAAGCTCTCTTGTCTACCAATATACCGGCCATTTCCCATAACTTCGCGACGAAATCCAGCATCTTTTCCGGAGGAATTTCCCTAACCACTTTCCCGGTATCGCGCTCTAATACCTTTACCATAATCTGATTGGTGCTTTTGTGAATCGAGAAATCCAGTACTGTTGCAGGTCCCTGTACCGCTTGTACAGCTCTATCGATGGCCATAATAAGCTGCTCTTCACTGATGGAGATATGTTCCCCTTGTAATTCCGCCTTCTTAAGCTCTTGTGCATTCTGAATCGTGTTGGTCATATCGCTTACTAAAGACGGGATCTTAGGATAACTTCCCCCAATTGGTTGATTTTCCATGAAAATCCCTCCGTATAACATTCCTATAGGGTATATATCGGAGGGAGCAGGACTATTTATTAGTTGAATTTAAATGATTGACTAGTTTTTGATTAATACTGCCATATAGGCCATGGTTGTATATCCGTTCTGGGCTAAGAGTTTATAGGCATGATTAAGGAAAAATTGATTATGTTCCACTGTCTTAGAGAAGGATTGAATTAGTAATATAACATGATCAATAGAAAATTCCTCTTTGTAGTAACGAGCCATTCCTATCAGATTCATCTTAATTAAGGCAAAATGCACTACCATCCGGACATATTCCTCAAACAAATCTTTACTACCGGACAGCGGGAATGTGTTTTTGAATACGTAATTAACCAGATAATTTTCAAGTATATATTCATGGTCTTTCATGAACGGAAGGTAAAAGTTCACGTATGCATCTTGATATCGAACTGCAATATCCTCAATTTTTTCAGTTAACGTGTACTCTATCCCACTTAAAAAAGCACTGAAGCAATTATAGTACCTCTGACTACTAAAACCTGCAAAATACCGCTCATCGGCAAGCTCTTTTAAGAGTTCCATTTGTATAGCCGTATTTGACGGAATCTCTTTAATCGTGTCATGAAGAGATTCGTCCTGGATTATCGCCATAAAATTAGCTATTGTTTGTTCAATAGAGCCGATTTGACCTTCTTTCGCGATCTCTGCAAGTCTCTGATAAAAAAATCCAAGAATCACTAGACGATCCGCTACTGAATAATTCCGATTCTGTAAGACTTGAATCGAAAAAATACGCAACTCCCAGAAATAATCCTCTAGTTTTGTTTTAGCTGATTCACTAAAGTTCATTACTTTAATGAGGTTGATCTTTCCTCCAATCTCTTCTTCTACTTCATCGAATTCTATTCCATCGGGGTTAAGCAATGCAAGCCTAGCTACCTCCGGACAAGATACTGTAGCAGATCGCTCTATCACACTATTTACTATATTAGTAATTCGCGGATAAGCTGAGCACACTGTAGAGAGGTACTCTTCTCCCTTCTTCAACTGCATGGAACACAACTTTTCTTCATTTAAGAATGGACACAAATTATCACCAACTGGCTTGATTTTCGCGTAGGCCTGATTAGTTGGGTTTGACCTGTTTCTAGTAACCTTCTTATCTACTATACGTTTAAGTTCTGGATCCCTGATCGTTGTATACTTCTTATAAGTCTCTATATCGAGCTCAACCCTCCAACCCGCGCAGCATGTATCCTCACAGGCTGAACCTATGCAACTAAATGTTCTCATATAGCTCGGAACTAGAACTACCCCTTTTCTCCCCATTATACGTCCCCCTCGCTCATGTTAGTAAAACAGCTTCTCCTTACTATATCGGAGAGTTCCCTATAATTTTGTAGACAATTTTTCGTGAGAATCGCTACAATAAAAAAAGACGGGCCCTTTGAGGAGCCCGTCTTTTTTTGATATTGCCGTCGATTAACGAAGCAATTGCAGTACGCCTTGCGGCTGTTGGTTGGCTTGAGCCAGCATCGCTTGTGCAGCTTGAGAAAGAATGTTGTTCTTCGTGAAGTCCATCATTTCTTTCGCCATGTCTACGTCGCGGATCCGGGACTCGGATGCCGTCAAGTTTTCCGCGGAAGTTCCGAGGTTGCTGATCGTGTGCTCCAAACGGTTTTGGTATGCACCAAGCTTGGAACGCTCAGCGGATACAGTTTCCAGTGCATTGTTAACAACACTGATCGCAGTTTGTGCACCTTTACTTGTAGATACATCAACATCTTGAATGCGGAGGGCTTGAGTTCCCATCTCATTAATATCCACTTTCAATAGTTGGCCTTCATTCGCGCCGATCTGCATCGAAAGCGATGTATCAGATGCTGCATTTTGCGCTTTTTGTGTCTCAGTAAACCCACCAAATATGGTATTAAAGCTCGCAACACCAGTTGTATCAGTTGACGATTTCTGAGCGGTAAATTTAAGGTTGGAAATATCTTTAGTCGCTCCATCCGCTCCTGTAACTTTAATTTTACCGCTAGTGGTATCCAGGGAAATAGTAGAGCCTTGGAATGCATCCAAGTTACGCATAGAGTTCAGGATATCTGCAACACTCGAATCCTCACCTACGGTTATCGAAGATGCGAATCCATTACCGTTCTGGGTTCCTGTAATGTTAATTACGTTTCCTTTTTTAATACCAAGATTATTTCCATCAACATCGGACAAAGTAGAAAGTGCCGTATTAGTTGACAAAGAACCTTTTATCAGATCTGTTCCACCTGTTGTTGCATTTACACCAGAGGAGGAAACTGTAGCTGATTTATCTCCACCAAGGAGCAAACCTGCCGCTCCACCAGTGCCATCTTCAATCTTAAATGTCGAGGAACGTGCATTTGCTGTAAATGAAAGAGTATCTGTTGCACCCGACGTTGAAGTGTTAACGGTGATAGCTCCAGTTCCAAATGCTTTATCCAATTGGCTTTGCAGCGCGGTGACGACAGCATCACGTGAACTCAAGTCAGATTGAGTCAAAGTAGTTGTGTTAATTCCAGGTTGCCCCAACAGATCGATAGTGACTTTTTTGTTGCCCAAAGTAACATCGAATTTAGTATCTCCAGCAGCTCCGGTGAAATCCACGCCTGCAGCTATATCGTTACCCTTAATAGTACCTGCCGAACCAGCAAATCCGATCGCTGCAGCCGCAGATGATGCTGTGTTTACAATTACTTTCGAAGCTGCACCAGTAGAATTGGATACAAACTTAATCTTTCCGGTTTCACTATCTAATTCTGCTCTTGCTTTGCCAACCAAGCTGCTGTTGCTGTTGATCTGGTTATTTATTTCGTTAACCAAGTCTTTTGCTGTACTATAGTTGCCGGCCTTTAACGAAATTGTCTGTTCGGCTTCACCATCAACACTCAAGGATATCTGATCATTAGAGCCTGCAGAAATAACCGTTCCAGCTGTAACTGCATTAATTGTATTGGTTCCTTTAGTGATGGTTGCAGGATCTAAAGTTTCGGCGACAGCGTTGGAAGTAGCTGTACCAAACAGATTTGTGCCTGTTGCAGTTACTTGGAATGTATCGGTTCCCATGTTAGAGGTAAGTTTCAGATGCCCGTTACCGTCATCTCCAACTGTTACGATCCCTGCTCCAAACGCAGTATCCAACTTAGATTGCAAGTCTGTTTTAATTTTATCAAATGTATAGCTAGTTCCAGCCGTATAACCGAAAGTAATAGCTTTGGCGGCGGCTGCACCAATTTTTAAAGAGAAATCAAGATCAGTTGCAGCAGTTGTAGTAAATCCGCTCTTCAAGTCTGCAGTTCCAGTAATAGTGTCGGCTTTTCCTTTAAAGCCCAACGCCATCAAAGCACTTTGTCCAGCTGTAGCCGAGTTTGTCGCTGTGAGGCTAATTCCTGCCGAGCTACCATTCGCTACAGTAGTAATCTTAAGATGATTATCCGCAGTTAAACTTGCTACCGCTTGATTAAACTGAGATTTACTATCTGCGGCACCGACAGCCGTCTTTATGGCTTCGTTTATTGCATCCACTAATTCAGAACGCGAATATCCATTACCTGTGCTAGCGGCAATTTGTACTTCAGCGGCTGCATTATTCCCGTTAATATTAATTATAAACTTGTCATTTACTCCAGTTTGGATAATGGTTTTCTCAGCGAGTACGCCTTTACCCGTTAACGAATAGCCAGTACCCGTTTGTCCTGCAGAGGAAGAGCTAATGCTAGCTTCTAAACCAGCAGCAGCTGTTCCACCAGTTGCGAGGATATCACCGGCCTTGAACGCATTCGATACTTCAACAGAACCTTGAGCCGTCTTAGCAGCAGACAAGCTACCGTTCAACAATTTCTTAGTGTTGAACTCAGTCGTGCTAGCAATCCGGTCTACTTCGGATTTCAACTGAGAAACTTCTTTTTGCAGTTCTGCGCGGTCTGCATCTGTCGAAGTGTCGTTCGCTGCTTGTACAGCAAGTTCGCGCATACGTTGCAGAATGTTATGAGTCGTGCTCAGAGCACCCTCAGCCGTTTGGATCAACGAGATGGAGTCTTGCGAGTTGCGGCTAGCTTGCTCCAAACCACGGATTTGTCCGCGCATTTTCTCGGAGATTGCGAGACCTGCAGCGTCGTCGCCTGCACGGTTGATACGCAGACCCGAAGACAGCTTCTCAAGCGATTTGCTAGTTGCAGCAGTGTTGTTGGTCATCTGACGATGTGTGTTCAGAGACGCAATGTTGTGATTAATTCTCATTGTTTTTCTTCCTCCTTGAAAGGTATCCCCACATCCTTGTGGGAGCTCGGTCTTACTGTTTGCCAGGTCGGCCGCCCGGACAATACAGCGCCTGATTTATATATCGGAAGGAACTGTTACTTATGTTCATGTCAAATTCAAACAAAAACAGCCGATAATCGACAATTATCAGCTGTTTTCCCCGTCTATTCGAGATTCATCTATCGTTTTCTCCATTTTTCTCCGGTTTCTTCATCCATTGACTCAACTTATCGACAAGTCCGACGGATTGTGTCGCTTCCCGGTTCGATACTTGGATCATCTCATATATTTCGCTGCGATAAATTTGCACTTGCTGCGGTGCTTTGATCCCGATTTTCACCGCATCTCCTTCACTACCCAGGACGACGACCTCGATCGTATCCCCGATCATAATAGACTCGCCCTTTTTACGTGTTAATACGAGCATGTGCATCCCCCTCTTCAGCTGTTGCAGCCGTTTCAGCTTTTACATGCAGAGGATGCTGGGTCGAGTAGCCGCTGCCATGCAGAATACATTGCCGCCCAAGACGCTTGCTGCCGTTAATCAGCACCGGAGCCATCAAATTTAAGGTGGAATGGGCCAGCTCCTCTCGGACCGAGACGATCGCCCATATGGTAAGCTCCTGCCCCTCGATGATCTGAAGCTGCTGCTGTACTTCCTCCGGCACATCGAATTCGTACTCCGGATAAAATAGAAAAGGATCAGTTAGCACGAACGCGGTGTTCCCGTCATCAACAGCCTGCAAAAAGGAGAAGGGAAGCTCCGGATCCGGTGTCAGCACGGTAAACCTATGCAAGTTCTCAAATCCCGGCAAGCCGTGTTCAAACGTGAGAATACTGTCTTCCCGGATCTCAATTTCGCCAAATTGCAATGTTTGTATCTTCATCATCCATCTCACACTCCTACAGGTTCGGAAACTACAAAAAAACTATAGTCGTTACCCTATAGTTTATACGTTCCTATACTCTTGTATCAAACGCAGGAGGAGTTATTTCCACCTTGTTGTACTGCAGCATGTAAATATCCAGCTTTCCTCTGTAGTAGTCGACCTGTGGAGGATTCAGCTGCGCTCGTGAATGGACGGGACTTGGCGTAATGTTAATTTCTGGCCTGCGGGCCGTATAAGAGATGTCCACGTTGTCGAAGGAGGCCTCGCCGGCATACACCATCTCGGGGAAGCTTACTCTTACGTCCATGGCGAGTTCCGGTATAGCATCGGCTTTCGATTTATGGATCGCCGCCATACGGTTCCCATCTTCAACAATTCTGGCGGTTCCCTTCATCGCGAGTTCGCGGGCTTGCCCGTAAATCCGATGCATAACCTCCAAAATGTTAGTTCGGGACAAAGCATCCCACGCCCGGCTCTGGTCGATCTTCAGCTCGCCTTGAGGCTGTCTCATCTCTACTTTAGCCTGCGGCTGTTCGAGCTCGAGTGTGGGCCTGGGCTGCTTCATTTCATAACGGCCAAGATCCGCATCGATGCCAAGCTTGGCATACTGCTGCGATATTTGGATTTGGGGAATCGAGGGCACCGATGCTTCACTCCTTTATCAGGATGCTGTTATTACCTCAGAAAGTCGACCAGGCTCGGCTGAATCAGCTTGGATCCGGCAGATAGGGAAGCTTGGTATACATTCTCGTTCATTTTGAGATTCGTAATGACGATGGCCATGTCGGCATCTTCGGTCTTGGACTGCAGCTCCTGCACGTTAAGACCGATATCCTTTAACCGGTTCTCTGCAAGCTGAATCCGGTTTGTTTTGGCTCCGATATCCGCACGGATGTCCAGCATTTTGGTCATGCGGGAATCGATCTTGCCGATAAGTGCGCTAACTTCTTTATGATCCCCGTTCGTAAGCGCCTCCGATATTTCTCCGAAGATCGCAAACATATTGTCTTCATCCGTAGGCAGTCCGAACACTTGATTGCCTGTTACATTAATCGGCAGCTTGACGCCTACTCCGATCTCGAACTGGATCGCTCCATCATCTGTAACCTGGTTCTTGGCGTCCTCCAGCGTATACGGCTGCAGATCCGTCTTTTGTCCGTTAAACACGCGTTTGCCATTAAACTCACTGTTGGAGACATCCACCATCTGCTCGTACAGCTGCTTGACTTCCTGATTCATGATATCGAGAGCTTGCTGCGGATTTGTTCCGTTCGCTGCGCTAACTGCCATCTCACGCAGCTTATGAACCACACTGCCCGCCTGATCCATCAGCGTATCGGTAAACGTAATCCAGGAAAGCGCCGCATCCACGTTGGACTGATATTGGTCGTTGGCAGACAGCTCGCTCCGATATCTCATAGCAAAGCTGATTCCTACCGGATCGTCCGACGGTTTATTGATTTGTCGCCCTGTGGACAATTGATTCTGATAAACTTCGGAACGCAGCAGATTATTGTTTAAATTACGCAGCAATTGAGAGTTCATCATGTTCTGGGTTACTCGAAAACTCATCAGGGCCCTCCTTCTCAAACGTAATGAAAACCGGGTAGGTCAATCTTATCGACCGACGACTCCCATGCCGTTGATCACTTTATCCAATATTTCATCCTGTACGGTTAGTGCTCGTGCAGCCGCATTATAAGCATGCTGGAATTTGATCATATTGGTCATTTCTTCATCCATTGAAACGCCGCTGACGGACTGACGACGGGATTCCACTTGCTCGACTAATATTTTCTGGTTCGTCGCTTGACGATGCGCTTCCTGTGTCTGAACCCCTAACTGGCCGACAACGGCGCGGAAAAACTCATCCAGAGTCCCCCCGTTAAGTGCAACGGTCTCCGTGGAATTTGCCATAAAGTCGAACCGATTGGAACGCAACCCTGCAGCCAACAAGGCCAGATCATTATTCCCTTTGACCACTTTCACCTTATTATCGGCAGGGTCTAGATACGTTCTCATAGAAGAAGAAATATTCTCTACGTTATTAACAATGTCTGGATTTACGCTAATATTACCGGCCGTGATATTGTTGCTGCCGTCGTTTGTTTGAAAGAAGACGCCCCCCTGCTTAGCCTCTCCATTGGATAAAGCATAGCCTAAGCTGTGGAGCCCGTTAAAACCTCTAACCGTGACTTTGGTCGGCTCGGCTAATGTACGGTTGGCTATGCTTCCTGTGTAGGTAGTGCCATTAAGGATGGTACCTGCGGGAATAACAGCTCCCGCCGGAAGAGTAACCTCCGTCTCGCCTTCAACCAGAGTCTTGATCATAGCGTTCAATTCGTTACGGTAGCTGGCGACATACCCGTCCCGCGACAAAATCATCCCGTACACTTCTCCGCTCGCCAAATCCCGGCTCGTGTAGGCTTGTTCCATGGTCTCAGCTGTAAACTGAGTCACCGCTTCCCGACCATTAACCAGCTCGATATTTCCCATCCGAACGTTGTACCCGCTGTCAGTCTCCGTAACGTTCACGTTGATGATCTTGGACAAGTCGTCGAGCAGCACATCCCGCTGGTCTCTTAGATCGTTGGCGTCATTCCCCAGTCCCTCGACACGATATATCTCCTCGTTTAACTGTGCAATCTGCTGCACCATCGTATTCGTCTGGGTAACTTTTACGTTGATATTGTCCGTTAAATCGGAAGATAAATCGGATAGCTGCTTGGATGTATGGTTAAAAGCATCGCTTAGAGCGATCGCGCTTTCCTTAACAACCGACCGGGCCGTTAAGTTCTCCGGATTTTTGCTAAGCTCTTGCCACGAATTCCAGAAATTCTCGATGACTTGCCGAATTCCCGTATCTGTGGGTTCATTAATAATCGCTTCAATTTTCTCAAGTGTATCATTGCGAACAGTCCACTCTCCGAGGGATTTGTTCTCGTTGTAGTACTGCCCGTCCAAGAACCGTTCACGAATCCGGGTAATCGAAGTGAACTCCACACCTTGACCGCTTTGGCCAGGAATAGTTGTTCTCATCATTCCGATCGCTTCCATCGGCTTAGCTGCCACAAGGTTCACTACTTGTCTCGAGTATCCCCTCGTATTAACGTTCGCCACATTATGCCCCGTCGTCGTCAGCGCCGCTTGGTGGGAGAATAAGCTGCGTTTGGATATTTCTATTCCGCCGAATGTAGATCTCATTGCCGTTTCCTCTTTTCGTCGGTGGTATGACGTTTATGCTTTCTGATCGAACATCGATCTTGCCTGGTAGGTATGCTGCTCCTGCTGAGGATGCTGGTAAACGACGTCCTGGTTATCCGAGCCTACGAACACGTCGATCGAATAGTTAATATAAGCGAGCGACTGTTCGACCAGCTGCATGTTCAGCTCGTTCTCCTGCTTAATCTCGCCAATGAGCCGGACAAGCTCCTGCTGCCGTTCCACAAGCGCTTCCTTCTCTTCCAGCTTGGTTACGATTTTGCTGAGCGTGCTAACTGTGATGGCGCCCGTGACGTACATGTTCCTGGAGCGCATGTAAGCAAGCACTGCTTCCGACCGCTCCGTATCGAGCTGCTCTACACGCTTTGTCCACTTGTTTTCCTTCTGAGTCATCTGCATCAGACGTTCCACATCGTTATGCACGATCGCTTCCCGCTTGTGCCGGCTGAGCTCAAGCAAGAGCCGATGTACTTCTATCAGTTGATCCAAGCTTTGAAGAACCGCTTCCATGTCTATCGCTCACCCGCTCTCCCGCTACTTGATAAAGGGAAACAACTTCTCTGCAATATGGCCTGCTTCCACGTAATAAGTGCCGGTCGAAACCGACTGTTTCAAATGATCAAGCTTTTGGCTGCGCAGTGCGGCTTCAGCCGTCCCTTTAGCGTCCAGCAGCTCCTGCGCCTCCGGAGAGATCTGAACCGCATCCTTCTGCATCTCCCGCTTGCCCTTTATATCTGTCGGTCTCGCTTCGTGCTTCGCGTACGGATTGGCCGCGCCGATCCGCTGGATACCGTTAATTTTCAATGGGATCACCTGCTCTCTTCGTTCCTTTCAACTCCGACGATGCTAATATCGAGTATATCGGATTACTGGGTTTGATTGTTTATAGCTGTGCAAATGTTTTCTGGGCATCCGCAGCAGCATCATTTCCCGAATTTGTCCCGGTCCTTCATATAAGTGCTGCCGAAGCCGAAATGGTTTTGCCTGTCCGCTCTCCGCCGCTCATCCTCATGCAGATGCCTTACGTCCTTAGACAGCTTGCTTCGGCAATTGTCGCATATCGGGCCGTCTTTAATCAGCTCCCCACAGGATTCGCAAGGCAGCATCAAATTCGGGGCATCCTTCGCTCCGATCCGTCCTTCGCGGATAAATCGGGTGATCAGGCGTACCGATACGCCTGTTCCTTCGCTTAACTCATATAACGTGCTATCGCGGTTTTTACGCAGAAACTCCACGCATTTCCGGTAATGGTCTTCAATTTCTCTTATACAAGCCGGACAAATATTATAGCTGTTATTAACAAATACTTTCCCGCACTGCGGGCAATTGGATAAATTCACAACGCAGCCCCTCTTTCTCTATAGTCAAAAATCGGCTCCGCTCTCCTGATCCTTCTATGCTCCGGTCATCTGGCCCAAGTCAAGCCGTACACATTCGCTTCCAGCCGGCTGCAAATGGTGTCGGCGCAATAATGCAGCGTGCTTCCTGTCGTGTACACATCATCTACGATTACTATGTTTATCGGCGAATCGAGCGAATTTTTTAATAACAGATTTATCGAGGAGGGTTCGGGCGAAAAGACGCCCTTCAAATCGTTCAGCCGCTCCGAGCGCGACTTGCCGCTTTGCTTGACCGTGTCCCGGTTGCGTCTCAGAAGCGGTACGACCGGAACGTTCAGCCGTTCGCCGAGTCTGGCGGCAAGCTGGGCCGCCTGGTTAAACCCGCGGTCGTTCAGTCTCGCCTCGCTCACCGGGACGTAGGTGACGACATGCGGAGCGCCTGAACGGGTAAAGTCCCACTCATGCCGCTTGTAGGTCGTGTACAGCATCGTGGCGAACAGATTGCTTAACCGTTCGTTTTTGCGGTATTTGTAGGCGGCGAGCCATTCCTTCATCTCGGCGTCATACCGGACCGCGCTCCTGCTCAGCTGCAGCGACGCCGCTCCCCATCGCACACAGTCGGGGCAACGCTCCGCCCGCCCGCATTTTACACATCGAATCGTTTCAATCCACGGTATGCGGCTGTAGCACCTGTTGCATACGTTCAAGGACGGTACCGCATACGACTTCACAGGACAATTACAATAAGCGCAAGGACGAGTGGGCGTCCCCAGCCAAGCTTCCCCTGAGCGGATCAACCGGGACATAAGCTGCTTCCATTGAACCATAATAAACACTCCTATTGTAGAATCTGATCATATTCGGGTAAAACAAAAAACACCTCCATCGGCGGGAGGTGCTTCCTCACAGCTTCAACTGACATATTAGGGATGCTCCAACAAGTACCCCTTCCGCTTCGCCAGCCGATTCATCTGCCGGATTTGCCGAATCGCGCGTGCTTGTGATTGGGTAAGTGCCGCAGCAGCGAAAAACACTCTCCCGTTCGGATCGTCCTTCGACCGGCCGGCTCTTCCGGCCATCTGTACGAGTGCCGCAGAATCGAAGGTTCCGGAGTCGGCTTCCAGAATGAAAACATCGGTTCGCGGAACCGTCACGCCCCGCTCCAGAATCGTGGTCGTCACCAGCAGGCGAATGTTCCCTTGGCGAAAATTCGTAACCTTGTCCGCCCTATGCGGATCTTGAGAGGACGTTCCTTCAACGCTGCAACTGGGAAACTGTCTGCGTAACGCCTCCACCGTCGGTTCCACCTCGCGAATTTTCGGCACGAAAACGAACAATTGCGCACCCCTGTCGATCGATCGCTGCAGTGCCGTTTTTAGATTCGAAGGAACGCGTCCCTTCCAGCCCGACATCACCTTGATTTTCAATATGCGGGGGACAGGAAGCGGATGGCGGTGAAAACGGACCGGTACTTTCACATGTTCCAGCCGGCCTCGCTCAGCGTCGCGAATAAAACCCGCCGGCGGTGTTGCCGACAACAGCACGTAAGCTCCGTCAGACGTACACACCCGCTGCGCGGCTGCCTGAAGCATGGGATTATTGTGGTAAGGAAACGCGTTGATTTTAATTAGTATATTAAAAACCCCCTATGGGTTTTAGGGGGTTATTGCTTGATGTACTGTGATATCACTACGCCAATTATTTCCTTATGCTCATTATATAGTCTAAGTTTCATATCAGAACATAAAACAATCGAATTGGATGAGGGTGACATTTTGGCGTCAATCAATACAACATCACCTATTTCAATTCTGCCCACTGCATTCCTTGCTCGAAGGTAGTATTCGTTGATATCGTTATCGAAATGTTCTCTGCTTATTGTTTCCATCCTACCACTTCCTTATTTCAGTAAGGTAAGTTAATTGTAGCTTGTATACTATTAGCTCGTAAGTACGCACCGCATGGTATAATTGTTATCATTCTCAAATCTATATACCATCGAGGTGGCCCATGCCGGAAGTCCGCATGGGGAGAAGTAAAGTGCCTGAACTACTTATCAAGCGAGGTAAGACCCAAGTCGAACTAGCTGAATTTCTCGGAGTGTCAGAAGGATTCGTTTCTCAAGTCTGTAGGGGAAAAAGTAATCTGTCGCCACTTACGATGAAGAAGGCCGCTTACTATTTAGGCGTCCGCATGGACGATTTAAACGACTGGTTCCTTATCAAAGATGACGGCACGGTGCTAGAGCTAAAATAGCTCTAACTCCCCGCCCGGACTTTAGCTACACTTAAGTTTTTGTCAGAAAACCCCTTATTCCAATGGCATCACCCCTGTACTGTAAACGATTTCCTGTACTTATAATAGGATAAATATTCCTTATTTGATAGCGGTATTTAATGGAATAATATAGTATAAAGTAACATCCTTTCCATACCGATTCTCATTTAAACCGGACCCGGCAACTTTGTTATGAATCGCGAATACCCTTCCTTACTTTTGATCAAGTTCAGCGAGTGATAGCGCGGCAATCGCAACAAATCCTCTAGTTCGAACGGATGCAGCTCATCTTTAAGTTCGTCATAATTCTTTTTATCGCATCCGGAAATGAGCATATAACTGGCATTCGCGCTCCGAAGCTCCGTCCGAATGTACTGGATCTGATTGATATAGTGGCAGCTGATAATCGGTTTGAGGCCAAACTTTGCGAGCCTGCTCAATTTATCCGAGAGGAATTTTTGGGTGTTCTCGACTTGGTAAAGCTCATCGATCACCAGGTTAACCTTCCTTAGCTTATTTCGATCCCCTACGCGACTCTCGCGGATCTGGAGCGCAAGCCAAAGCTTCGTCATCCAATACGTTGTATAAACATCCCGCTCACTGTCCGTGCCGAACATCGTCTCCGGCATTTTGAAGCAGATTAATTGGTTCTGCTGCAGCTCCTCTGCCATGTTGATATTGCCGGACGTAGATCGTTTGAGCATCATTTCCATATATGTGTTGGCCTTCAGCTTATTCAACCGATCGATCACCCCAGTTATTAAGTGATCCTTCGTCCCGTAAACCTCTGGTTCTGTCCGCGTCGTTTTCCCTTCCTTGATCTTAACTTCTCGATACTCGTCGAGTTCGTCCAGGCTCGCGATATATTCTGAAAGGTTTTCTTTTTGAGATTCCGGCACCGCGTCTATAAATCGGCGTCGCGCCTTATAATCCGTCAGCACCGTGAAAACATCCCGGATGCTGCCACCTTGGATAAATACCGCGAGGCTTGCGCTGGTTAGATATCGTTCCATCTTGGCACTCAGGCGGGTGTCGTCGGAATTGACCGAATTGATCAAGGTCAGGAGCTGCGTAGTTTGCTTTTTGGCATTGTCATATTGTTGGAACGGGTCAGCGGATACGCCTACCTCGTTGTATCCAAGTCCCTGCATCGTCTTCGGATCACCGCAGTCAATCGTCAGGGTCTTTTCGGGTGGGAACAGTGCAGACACTTCACTGCTTAATTGGCAACTGCCAATAAAATCAAAGATGATCACACATTCCCCGGCCCCGATAGCATCCCGGCTTAAATTGCCGATTAGTGTTGATTTGCCGGCGCGTGTTGGGCCGATCAGCACAAGGGTCAGGTTCTTGTACTCACGATCATCTGATAGGTAAGCGGCCTGCTCATGCCCGCGGTACCGGTTGACGCCGATCCGAAGCGTGCCGGCCCGCAAGTCCTCCGGGACCTCCGTCTCCTGCGTCTCAACTTTTTCTATGAAGTTGTAACGTTCGAGCACATCGCGCCCGGCCAATGCTATTAGGTTTTGACATTCCTCGTCACCCATTTTATTAATTGCCGCACCCCGGATACTGTAGTCCGTATAGCGCAGCTGGCCCCGGTATGGACGGTACACCAGCCGGTTATCGTCGGTGATCGTGTCAAAGCTCTGTGCAAGGCTCCGAGCGTTGTTTCGCTGCCGGACGGAATCGCTGCTTTGGCTTAATACGAGGACTTGAGTATTAAGGACCGTCGCATTTGCTTTACGGTGCGTACTCTCGCTGATCTTCCGGCCACCGTTAAGCCGCTCGAGCGCTTGCTCAAACAATCCGACCGTATTGGAGCTTTCGCCCTTTTTGGGTCCGACTACGGCCGCTGTGACCGTGCCAACAATACTAGATAACATCGATATCGTGATTTTAAACAAATACCAGGTGTCCAGCTTGTTACGGTCCACCGGCACGTTGTTCTTGACCTTTTCGATCGTGTCACTGTAGGCGTTCCGCCAGCTAAATTGAGATGTTGGGATAAAGTTGTAAAACACTCCGACGCGGTCTCCCTCCTCGAGTACATCTATTATATTTAGTGTTGATTGCAGGAGATCGTTGTCACGGCGGTCCGTTCTTAAACTCAACCCGTCCTCCTTAGCATACGTGAGCTGGTACTTTGTCACGGAACCATTAAACTGCGGCAGCTCGCTGACCTCCTCGATCGTGATGCTCTTCCAGCAGTCGCTGATCTTTTCTCGAAGCACGCTGGTATGCTGCTTTGGAATGACGAAGTAAAACTCGACCTTTTGTTTTTCGATATAGACGAAATAGGCCACCTTGGAATTTATCGTATAGGTCAGCCCGATCCTCGCTTCCTCTCGCCTGATATTCTGGGTGACGTTTCTGTACAGGCTGGCGATTGATCGAGCGATTTTGTGTGTATTGTTATTGCGGATCGAGTTGTTCGGTTTGAGCCGCAAAAAGACATATTCCGGGCGTACGATGCGGATAGCTTCACTGATCTTCAAATGCCCTCACCCCAACAGATATTTGATCAGCACATATGCGACCGTTAATAGCCCGGCCCACCGAGTGCCCTTTTCCCATCCGGCCACATGCAGAATAATTGCCAATCCGCCGCCGATCAACGCAATCGAATACGATAGATCGACGACCAGGTCGCGAACGCCCTCCAAAAAACCCAGCATTACCTTATAGGTGAAGCTCCGGGCATGGTCGCCTACGCTCTGCTGCGCCTCTCCAATTGCCTTCTCCACCACTTTGCCGAGTATCCCCAGTTGCGGATCAACAAACGCTCCAGCGCCGTTTACGAGTCCGATATGCACGTGAGGTCCGGTACTATTTCCGGTATTACCGCTCAACGCGATTAGATCGCCAGAGAACACCCGATCGCCGATGCGGACCTTGGCTTCCGACAGATGGCCAAGGATATACTGATAACCTGTTTTGGTTTTGACAAACACCGCTTTGCCAAGTCCATTGTTTCCGTAATCAGCAATTCGGGAAACCACTCCATCAGCCGGTGCGTACAGCTTAGAACCATTCGGAAGCGCTACGTCAATTCCAGTATGCGGGGTAACGTGAATGGAATTGATTTCCCCGAACTTTGCCGTAATACGCGGTGCGGCTATCATGAGGACTCCATCCCCTCAAAGAGCTTATCAATCTCTCCCATTCCCCATGGGAGTGCCCAGAGAATAGCGTAAGTGACCAAGTAGCCCAAAAAGTTTCGCTTTGCCGCCTGCAAATCACCATCAGCAACGCTTTTTATGGTGTCTATGCCACCCTTGGCTACAATCACCCATTTGCCGACGTTAAGAAGCTTCTTGTAAATTTTCTCGGCCCCCACGTCGATCCCGGTACTGGCCGCAAAGGCTGAAGCTGGGATCGCAAGTAATACAACCGTAATACCTGCCGTTTTGAACACTGTTTCTTTTGAAAATACTCTCCGTTTCATTTCCCCGCGGAGCTGCTGCAGATCGATAACGTAGCACTTCGCTTGCTCCATGTCGCTTCCCTCGCTTTATCTTTTTTGGTTCGGTATAAAAACCACCGGTTTTGAACGAGCACTCTCGACCACCCGATTTTGCTGATCCGGACGAACAAGGGGCCGCTCCGTTACTTCTAACCGTTTTGTCGTAGTTAATCCAAGAATCAGACGTAAGCCATCACGACATAAATCGGACAAAGCGCTGGCGTCTATACTATCGATCGCTTTGGCCAGATCAGTATCAACTTTGCGTAGTCGGAACGAGAATGTATTACCTTTGCGTGACAACCGCATCACCTCCGTATGACGTTTGTGATACAGCTTATTGGGTGCGGCTTGTTCAATATGTTGGGTTTTCTTAAGGTTTCGGGAATAAATTTTGCCATGTTTGTCCACGCTTAAAACAAAGGAGTTGGACAAACATGAGCAATTCGATACCGTGGAAAAAGGATAGATCAAGACTTGGATATTGGATGGATAATCATAATATTTCGCAGCAATGGCTTGGCAATAAAACGGGGCTTAATCGATCTACAATTACAGAGCTGTGTAACAACTCGGAATATACGCCGCATAACGCAACGCGGGCGACAATAATTAAAGCGCTCCGTCAGGTGGATCCCAACGTAAGCGCCTCGGATTTTTGGTAAACGTATTACGTATTACACCCCAATATACTACAGCCTTCGGCGGCCATCGCTCGGGGCGCGCTGGACGCGGTTTACGTCCTGCTTTGTAAAGCGTATGCGTGAAACATGCCGATTTATGCACGTCTTCTCTATCCGTCCAACTTTTTATTTTATTGATTGCTACGGAGACGGATGGTATTATTATCCTGTTTAGACTTTGATCTAGATGGGGGCGATCAGCTGGGGTTGGGGGATTTTTCGCAACGAAATCGAACGCGGACCTCGTTCCGCTTCAAGCGGTCGCTGAAGCATTTGGAACTGGCGTTGTGTGGGATGTAAGAAATGAAAAAATTTTGATTGATCCAGTGAATTCGCAACAGTCTCAGAGCTCAGAAGCCCCACAGGGGTCTTACAAAGTTGGCGATATAGTATTTAGTGACGTATCGGCTAAACATGTATTGAATAATCATTGGAACATAGCTGTCAATGTAAAAAATACTTCTGCTAAAAACTACAGTTATATTTCCTTCACTATATCCTTTTTTGATGGTAACGGGAAAAGAGTAGGGACAGCACAAGATACCGTACACGATCTCAACGCAAATGAATCAAAGACAGCAACATTTTCATCAATAGACGACATCTCGTCTTATAAAACAATGAAATTTCAAATTAATGTTATCAAATGAAATACGAATTAAGCCCCTGTGAATTAAACAGGGGCATTCTTATTCCCTCGATACTCAACCCAGCCAGCCTTGTCAAAGCACTCCTTCCTTAACAAGTTCAGACTCATATATGCCTAAATAATGATTCATTTTGATTTCAACATCGGATCGGAGTGTCCCCCATAAAAAAGCAACTTTCCCCATATATCCTCGGCACAGATATTCGTGGATTACTTCCTTTTCTGAGCGATCCCCATCATAAACTTTGATTCCTCGTTTACGCATTTCGATTCTGATCTTTGTTAGATCACGGACAATCTCGCCTATGACCAAGTTAAATTTAGCGACGTACGGTTTGTATGTTTTAAAAATCTGTTCGGTTTCCATCTTCTTCATGTCCCGTTCAAAAACATTCAGAACATGTGGCAAAACTATATATTCCTTTATTAGCTGCATTTCGAGTTCATCGGGGATCTGCGCTTTCTTCAGTGCTTGCATTTTGGTTGCCTCCTATACGAACATTTGTTCTTATTATAGACAGGAAGGCGAAAACAATGCAATGACAAAAAAAGGAGCAGCGAGGTTATCCCTCCTGCTCCTTCTTATGCTCAATTACATCGTTTGGCGTGCAACCGAAGTACGAACAAATCTTGTCGATTACTTCAAGGGAGACATACTCGTTCTTCCCCATTTTCGCAAGCGTAGAGGACGACAAGCCGAGCGCTTCTCGCATTTCAGTTTTTGTCATCTCCCGATCCACTAACATCATCCAAAGTGGTTTGTATGAAAACATCTCGTTCACCCTTTATTAAATAATTTGTCTGTATAATAACAAATATTATTCGCGAAAGCAAATAAAACGTTTGACAACATGTTTATATAATGATATATTATGTTTAGGAAGTCGAACAAATGATTTCCCGAAAGGGTGAGAAAATGCAAGATTGGGATTGGGACGGTATCTTGTCCTCGGTAATCCAGCTGGCCGCAGCGATTATAATTTACAAGGCCGCCAAGCTGGAATGGACAAAGAAAAAAGGAACCAAACGCCAGCGCAAGCCACGCAAACGTAAATAGGTTCCCTCGGAGGGGAGTTAGCGCCTCCCCTCCTCCCAATCTTAACATAACAAGGAGGCTGATCCTATGCTGGAGACAATTATCAAATTTGCTGGGCCGGTGGCGCTGCTGATCGCGGCTATCTACTACTACCGGGCACGGCGTAAATAAACGGGAGGGATCCGGGATTATTACGGGATGGATGTGGACGGCCGTTGCACCCGGCCAGCAGCTATACGTGCTTATTATTCTGCTAGCGATCGGGACATTGGGTTTCGGGGTGCTCACGGTTTTGGAGATTCGATATAGACGGGATAAGAAGCGTGAAGAGGAAGAGGAGCGGAAAAATATAAAGAAGTATCCGCCGTTTGAATAGCGGAACAATATACGCCCAAATGAATAATCTAACTTTGTGGTCCCCTTTAGGAGATAGTACCTTACCAGTCATATGATGACTGGTCTTTTTTTTCGAAAAAAAAGAACGGGAGGTGGGTGATCCCCCGTTCATAGAGAAATGGAGTGAACTGGAGTACGCTGCCAGTACTCCAGTCGTGGATGCGAGGGATCACTGCAAATCCCCTATGTTATACTATGCAGTACAATTTATGTGTGCTTAGGCTATTGCCATCATTAATACCCTACCGCCATCGGGCCAGCGGGGTTCTTCTTTATTTCATTTTACGCAATACTGCCCCAAGCTCTGCCCAGGTCGGCGTGGTATCCGGATCGCGGACCGCATCCGTCAGCCCTTGCGCGTTCAGCCACTCCACAGACTCCTGTTTCCAGTTCTTCGGCTGCTCGACCGACTGATCCGGCTGCAAGAAGATCAGCAGCGCATGATGGACGGCTCTCTCGTTCTCCCCGATATTTTCGTCCTGGTTTAGCCCGCCGGACCGGTCCGCGATCACGGAGCTGCCGCCGCCGTCGCCATTAATCGCCCACACCGCTCCTTTGTCGAGCATGTAAAGAGCCATCTCCTCAAGGGTCAGCCCCTGATCGGAGCGTGTACGGCCATCGGAAACCGCAAGCAGCAGGTTGCCTTCGGCGTCGATCCCGGCAAACGTCCGCTGACAGCGCACGAGGTTACCG
>NZ_JARBDB010000049.1:0-887 GCF_036577605.1 Paenibacillus sp. GYB004 | reverse complement strand
GTAAAGAGCCATCTCCTCAAGGGTCAGCCCCTGATCGGAGCGTGTACGGCCATCGGAAACCGCAAGCAGCAGGTTGCCTTCGGCGTCGATCCCGGCAAACGTCCGCTGACAGCGCACGAGGTTACCGTTTGCGTCCCGGCCTATTTCCGTTGCGGTCTCTTCTTCTTCCCGGTAGTAATCCCAGGCGGCGCGGCCATTGCTGACCAGTAACGGCGTTCCCGGAAATGCACAGTCGCTATCATCGACGGCCGATCCCGGCAGGCGGATTTCCGCGCAGCCATCTTTAAACGTGAGGAAATGCCATTTGTGAGTCTTGCCCCACGCGCCGTTGATGTATTTGGTTCCGTCCCATACTGTTCCGACCGGTAGTTTGGCCGCGGGATCGAAGTACGGGAAGTTGAATCCGTAGTCGGCGCCGTGTTCCTTGACCAGCTCGGACACCTTTGCGTCTGGTTGGGCGACTAGCTTATATTTGGCTTTGCCGCGTTCGATCTTGAGCAGCCGGACGTCGGTTCCGGGCTTGTTATAGTCAAACGTGAGGTATTCGAGTTTGCCGTTCCGGGCAATGATCCGTTCTTTAATGACTGTTGGTTTGTCCATTCCGCCGTTCTCCTCCCCGGTGATTCCCTGCCAATACACTAAATCCATTTCATTCATGTCGACGCGTCCGGTGATTCCCGGCACGGCCCCGGCGTCGGAATATTGGAACATTGCCCACTTATCCCATGTGCCGTTGGTCATCGGCGTATCGACGCCATAGTGGGCGATCCACAGCGGCCAGCGGGCAAGCTTGCTGGCCAAGAATGAGCGAGCGAAAGAGCCACCGGTATAAACCATTACCGGGTGCCCGGAACGCTTCTCGACCGTCTCCAGCCATTCACAACACC
>NZ_JARBDB010000048.1:0-42754 GCF_036577605.1 Paenibacillus sp. GYB004 | reverse complement strand
GGCAAAAGACTTCTTGCTGTGTAATCCTTACACGAACTGTCGGAACGACAGGGTTAGCTTGGTGAACTTCTCTTCGTTAGAAGGGACTACCCAAGAATCTCGTGACTTTAGTCATGAGAGGTTCAAACGAAAAATAGCTTATTTTCGAAGGAGATTGTAAAGAATGTTGAGCAAGAAAACGAATGCTGCGGATGTGATTGGTTACTGCTGCATGAGATTTCCGGTCACAGATTTGAAATCGTCGGTTGATTTTTATTGCAATGTGTTGGGTTATGAATTGAAATCAGCTGATTATCAGTTTGGAGAGGCACATGTTGCATTGAAGAATGGGAACGGACCGAGTATTTTTTTAATGGAAACCAAACCGGAGGATGTCACTCCATTGAAGTTTGTATTTCCCCGTTCGTTCTTTATCACGAGCAGCACGGGACATGTGACGATGGTGGAGTTGCTAACGAACAATTTGCTCGCTCTGCATGAACGGCTTATACAAGCCGGGGCTCAAGTCGATAGAGAACCTGTATTTACAAGTGCTTTCGGTTATTTCACCTTTTACGATCCGGACGGCCACTATTTTCGGGCGGTTGAAGAAACGAGCGCGAACGCAAACTAGGCTGGTTCCGTTCCAACGGAATGATGGAATTAACAAATTCAAAGATCATACGGTTGCGCTTCGCTAGCAGGTTACCGGTTATGAGCTCTTTAATACTTATGAAGAAAGTGACTATACAGCAGCAGTCAAGGGCGGGAAAGTAAAGCCCTTGACTGCTGCTGTTTTTATTTCCATAACGGCAGAAAAAAAGGCAGTCCCCATGTCATGCTGCATGGTGAGTTCAAAAATGTTGTTGACACGACACCGAATGGTGTCCTATAATCAAAACGACACCAAATAGTGTCTAATAGTCGCGAAAAGCCGAAGATTCAAGAAGGGGGAGGTAAGACTGGCTGTTCATCCCGTCAAAAGATTTCCGCTTCGGAAATATAAAGGTTTGGAGGGGGTGCTATGAGCGAGAATAACCAGTTGCGTGACGTTTTTGACGCGATTGCAGACCCGACAAGGCGCCGACTGATTCACCTATTGTCAGAGGCGGAGGAGCTGCCGCTTCATGAGTTAACGGTACATTTTCCGATGGGCCGTACAGCGGTATCCAAGCATCTGACCATTCTCAAAGAAGCCGGGCTGGTTCTCGACAGGAAAGTCGGCAGAGAAACGCGCTTTCGGCTAAACGCTTCTCCACTCCAAGAAATTCAGGATTGGGTCGCTTATTACAACAAATTTTGGAGTACCAATATGTTTCGATTAAGCCAACTACTAGAGGAGGAAGAAGAATGAGTTTAACATTAACCCTGGATTTCCAATACACAACAACGCTTGAGAAGCTTTGGTCCGCCTTAACTGATTCAAGCAAGCTTGCCAAGTGGGTGGCTAATATCCACACCGGCGAGGGGATGGACAATAATTTCAAACCCGTCGTCGGCCACCGTTTTCAGTTTCGCACGTTACCGACCGAATATTGGAATGGGATTATCGAAGGTGAGGTGCTAATTGTGGAGGAGCCACACCGATTGTCCTATACGTGGGCCAGCGGAGAAAAGCATACCGTCACCTGGACGCTGCATGATTTAGGGGACGGGAAGGTGAACCTTCATCTCGAACAAACCGGAATCTCCAACGCTCAAGCACTGGGCGGCGCCAAGTACGGATGGGGGAAATGGTGCGGCGAGCTTGAAAAGATGTTAGAGCAGTAATCATATTCGGTGCAACCATAGCCAAGATCTGAGGAGAGATGAAAATGTCCTATATCGTCGATTTCAAACAGGTATCTACAGCCGGTTTAGAGTCTTCGCCTGTTGCAGAAGCGCTTGCCGGGTTGCGTGCTAATGAAGCCCGTTACTTTATGAACAAATACAAGCACCCGTATACCGTTGTACCGGCTAGCGAAAGCCAGGATACCCTTGTTTATGTGAACCGAATTTTGAAAGAAGAGCGAGGTATCGAGTTTTCGAGCAAACCGCTAGAAACGTCGCGTTTTCAAGTGGAGAATATCCAAATGGCTTACGTTTTTTATGAGGACGGTCTTGGGGTTAATGTCATGTATACGGTCGATGATCCTAAGAAGCGGGCTGTTGGTTTTAAGCTTTCTGTAGGGATGGACGTGCCCAAGGAGCTGGAAGGGAAGTTCAAGTTTGCAAGGCAAAATTCGAAACTGGCTGGAACAATCCGGGGCTCGTTTTTTGTAATTAAAGGTGAATATTAAGCGTCGATACGGTTACCTCTGCCCGTTCTCACTACAACCAAATCACAACCATGGCTTCGTTCCTATTGATCGAGGCTTTTTCGTTTGAAGTCGAAGTCTTAGACAAGGCTCAGATTGGGAACATATCTGCTCACTCTCAAGCACTAGGAAGGCGGGTATCAAACCTCAGTATAAAGAAGAAACAGAGAGCGAACTTGGAAGTGAATATAAAAGTTTCGAAATAATGAACAAGTATCGAATAAGATGACGAGTCCACATCATTACATTATAATGGAACTGGAGTTCCAATCACGCAGGACTACAAGTTTATAGAGAGAGGTAGAGAAATGGATGACTGGAAATCGAATCGAAGGAAAAGAATTTCGCTTTCTGTACTGACCTGGGGGTTTGTGGCGTTACTTTCGAGCGCTTGCTCGATTCAAGCAGGGAATGGGGATGCGGAGGTCATCGCCGCGAACATACAGACGGTTGAGGTGATTACGGTGCAGCCGGAGCCTGTTCTCGATCGTTATGCGCTGGCGGGCACCCTGCAATCCGTGAAGGAAGCCGTCGTCTCTTTCGAAGTGGATGGCCGGGTTACCGAGACTTTCGTACAAGCGGGGGACCTCATCAAGGCGGGAGACGTTCTGGCGTCGCTCGACGCATCGAATTACAAGTTTCAATTGAATCGGGCGGAAGCCGCGATCGGGCAAGCTGAAGCGGCGGTCCGTCAGGCGGAGGCTTCCGTCGCAGCTGCCACGGTGGGTGTAGAGAATGCGCGGCAATCGAGGGACGTATTGAGCAAAAACGGAGAGGCGCTTACCCAGGAAGCTTTTCGAAAAGCGACCTACGAATTGAACAAAGTAGAGGCTAGCTATAAAGACGGAAGCGCTTCGGAGACGGATATGAACAACGCGCGTTTGGCCTACAAACAAGCGGAGACCAACTATCTCAACGCGAAGGCGCAAAGCGAACAGTCGTCGTCAGGCGTCACGTCTGCTGAAGCGACGCTGGCGCAGGCACGAGCGGGACTCGAGCAGGCCAGAGCGGCTGGGCGGGAAGCGATTGTAGGTCGAGATCAAGCGCAGATGGCCGTCGACAAGTCTTCGCTCGTCTCGCCGATCGAGGGCGTCGTGCTGGAGAAGTTCGTCTCGGCGTGGCAATTGACGGGCGGAGGTCAGCCGGCTTTCCGGATCGGCGACATGACGCAGTTGAAAGTAGTGCTTCCCGTACCGGATCAAGAAATCCGCAAATGGAGCGTCGGACAAGAGGTGGCGCTTACGTTATACGGAGAGTCCCGGAACGGGACGGTCAAAAACGTGTATCCTACGACGAACTCAAGCACCGGATCGGTGAACGTCGAAGTGCTCGTGCCGAATACGAAGGCGGATTGGTTGCCGGGACAAGTCGTGAAGGCTGCACGAACGTCGACCGGAGAAACGGGAATTCTCGTCCCTGTCGAGGCGGTCGTCAGTACAGGCAGCGAACCCTACGTCTTCAAGAAGGTCAGCGGCAAAGCGGTGAAGACGAACGTCACGCTCGGAGAGCTTGCGAACAATCGGCTTCAAGTGACTTCGGGAGTTTCGCCAGGCGATCAAATCGTCACCAAGGGGGCGTACAAATTGTTTGATGGCGATGCGATCGCGACATCCGAGGAGCGTGCCAAGTGATCGATTACGTCATCAAGAAACGGAAAATTACGCTGCTCTTTCTCCTGATGGCGCTGATCGTCGGTTTTTTCGGATTTTCCCAGCTGCCGCGCCAAGAAATGCCGGACGTCGTCATCAAGCAGGCGCTCGTGACGACGATTTATCCTGGAGCGGCTCCGGAAAAGGTCGAGCAGACGGTTACGAAGGTCATCGAACAGAAAATCAAGGAAATTCAAGGCATCAAAACGATCACCTCCACCTCGCATAACGGGTACTCTTCCATTCTGGTGCAGGCGGACGACGATGCGGATGCGGCTAAGAAGTGGGACGAGCTGCGCAAAAAGGTGCAGGATGCTCAGGCGGGCTTGCCCAAAGACGCAGAAGCGCCGGTCGTCAATGACGATCTCGCCAAGTCGTTCATCGAGCAGTTCGCGATTACAGCCGATCGCCCGGAAGATCTTTATAGTCTGACCGATCTGATGGTAACGTGGAAGGATCAGCTTCGCACCGTACCTGGAGTCGCGGGCGTCGACATCAGGGGGCTGCCGGAGCGGGAAGTCCGCGTCGAGGTGGATGCGCAGAAGCTTGGGCAGCTCGGCATCCCTTGGGAGCAAGTGCTGAACTCGCTGCAAGGCTATAACGATCGCGTCCCGACAGGCAGTCTCGATTTCGGAAGTCGCGAGTATTTGCTGACGGTGCCGGAGGCACAAGAGGCTCAAATCTTGAACCGGGTCGTCGTCACGCAAACGCAAACCGGTTCGCCGGTTTATTTGCGGGATATCGGGAGCGCGACGTTCACGTATAAGAAAACGGACTATTATGCGTATTACAATGGAAAACCGGCTATCACGATCAGCTTGAACAGTGAAACGGGCAGTGACGTTCCTACCATGAACCGGCTTGTAAACGAAGAAATGAACAAGCTGGCTCCCAGCTTGCCCGCACATCTGAAGCTGGAGTCGCTGTTCGCTCAAAACGATCGGGTCAATGAACTATTTGCCGAGCTTAGCAAGGAGCTGTTAATCGCCATAGCAGCGGTTATCCTGATCTGTACACTCGGGCTGAATCTGCTTACTTCGGCGACTGTGGCGCTTGCGATTCCGTTTTCCATCGGACTCGGGTTCATCTTTTTGCCGGTGCTCGGCATCACCTTGAATCAAATTTCCATTGTCGGCCTCATCATCGTTCTCGGACTGCTGGTCGACGACGCCGTCGTGGTTAATGACAACATCGAGCGACGAATGTCGGCGCTCGGCGAAAGTCCGGCCGTCGCTGCAGTTAACGGGACGAAAGAGGTGTCCATCTCGATTCTGACCGCGACTCTTGCGACGATCGCCGCGTTCGCGCCGCTGTTGTTTTTGCAGGGCGACATCGGCGCCTTTATCAAGCCGATTCCAACCGTCGTTTCGCTGACGATGCTGGCGTCCATGGTCATGTCGCTCACGATCATTCCAATCTTCCGAGGCTGGTACGACGGGAAACGCCAGAAGGCGGGGCAGTTTAAGCAAAAGCCTTCCGGTTTCCTCGGAAAGCAGTTCCAGACGGTAACTGGCATCTATGCGGGACGGTGGATGGCCAAGGTGCTGGAACGGCCGCTCATTACGGGTCTGGCCGGTCTGCTTATCGGTACGGCGGCGTACACGCTTGCCTTGTTTACGCCAATCGAGCTGTTCCCGGACTCGGAACGGCCGGAAGCGACGATCAACATCCGGATGCCGGCGGGCACCTCCCTTGTCGAGACCGACCGGGTCGTCCGTGAAATCGCCGATTGGGTCGTGTCGCAGCCGGAAACGGAGCGAATCACGTATGCGGCCGGCGGAGGCGCTCCGACGTTGTTCAGCGACATCGCATCCGGATCTCCACCGTCCAGTCCGACGACCGGGCAGCTCCAGATTATCGGGGTCAAAGACAAATTCGACCGCGAAACGACGGTAGGGGCCTGGCAGTCGCATTTGAACGCCGCATACCCGGGTGCGAATCTCAGTATCCATGTCCCGCAGCTCGGTATACCGGTCGGCTCGCCGGTATCGATCCGTTTGAGCGGCGAGAACTTGAGTGAGCTTCAAGCGATGGCCGACGAAGTGAAAGTTGCGGTTGCCGGCGTCCAGGGCACAGTGAACGTGATGGACGATATGGGGATCGAGAGGTACAATCTGACTTTTCAGCCGAATCAGGAAGCCATGGATCGCTATATGGTCAGCTACAACGACTTGACCCGGACATTGCTGCTGGTCGGCCAAGGCTTAACCGTCAGCCAATTCGACACCGGACGGGAGCTTGTGGACATCAATCTGTATGTGGCTAAGAACGAAGCCGAGCCGAATGTATTGTATCAACAAGTGCAGGTGACGAACGCCCAAGGCCGTCAAATCCCTTTGTCGCAACTGACGACAATGGTTCCGGGGTTCTCGATCCCGCAGATCAATCGGTATAACCTCGAGCGGACCGTAACGATTACCGCCGACGTATCCGGCCGGACTGCGACCGAAGTAATGGCCGAGGTGCAGAAAAAGCTAACGGACCTCAAGTTCCCGGACGGCTACGAATGGAGTATAGGCGGTGAAACGTCGGAACAAGCGGATATATTCGCAAGTCTCGGCAAGCTATCGATCATCGTCGCCTTCCTGATCGTGCTTCTGATGACGATGCAGTTTTACTCGCTTTCATTGCCGCTGCTGATCATGACGACCGTGTACCTGGCTGCGGCCGGAGGGATTCTTGGCATTTTCTTGACGGGTATGCCGATCGGTTTCATGAGCATTATGGGCATTATATCTCTTGCGGGTGTCGTCGTGCGGAACGGGATCGTCCTTATCGAGTTTATCGAGGAGGCGCGCCACCATGGAATGGAGCTGAAGGAAGCCGTCATGCAGGCCGCGTCCGCCCGCTTCCGTCCAATCGTGTTGACATCGCTCACGGCGATCGTCGGTATGATTCCGATCGCGACGATCGGGGATATTTTGTTCCGTCCGCTTGCCATGACGATTATTTTCGGGATGATATTCTCGACAATCTTGACGCTATTCGTCGTGCCGTCCCTATATATGGTATTGGCGAACTATAAATTGAAACGTAAAGAAAAGCAAAATAAACCGATCCATTATGCGAATTCCTTCACGGAGAGCTCCGGCAGTTGAGAATAAAACGGTCCCGGCGCCGACCGCCAAGTCAGGAAATCACATCGTTATCCGGTAAGGGAGTGCCTCATCAGCAGGGGCGCTCCTTTTTTTATTTTCTTTGAATGGTGATCGCGGTATGGAACGGCAAGCTTTTATACTATAATTAGGAATAGATCATTGCTAATATTTTCAATTTCAGGGAGGGGAAATGAAGATGTGTGCGGACATCAAAAAGCATGAGGACGGTTACTTGGAGATGCACTCGGAAATCAACGAACAATGGGACAAATGGAGTAAAACTCCTTACAAAAGGGGATTTGTGCCAAGCCGGACACCGCTTCCGCATCGTATACGCGGAGGGATAGACAGTGACGGAATGATCACGGTTCGCAGCCGGAAGGGCAGATGGAACTCGAATGATTCGGACGTGACGACATCCGTTTTTGTAAACGGCGGGCATGTCTTCGAAGGGTGGAGCGCAGACGATACATACCGGTTAACGATGCTTGTCGGTAAACGTGATGGAGCCGCCGATATCTTTGTGCTGGATGAACGCTCTATTGATTTCGGTTGGATTAAGCTAGGCTCCGATATTCCGAACGAAGGGTTTGATTTCGGCAGACACCGAGGGATCTTTCAGCGACCGGTAAGTGGACCGGGTCATTCGGGGAACCTTGAATTTGCCGGCTCCGAGCCTATAGACGGGAAGTTCACGGGGGGCACTTTGAAACTATATGGAGATGCGCATAAGGAACGTGCTGGCTCGGCCGACGTTTATATCGGTAATCGTGACCATTCGGGTAACTCTTCGTTTGAGGTGAAAACAACGCCTGCGGGCGAATCAACGGATGGAACAGAATCGGACTCGCTGTTTTCCGTACAATCGAGCGGTGAAGCCAAATTTTTAGGAGCCGTCCAAGTGGGAACGCTTGCAGAAGATCCAGGGAATGGAGCAGCCGGCCAAATTTATTACAACACGACGATAAATAAATTCCGGGTTAATGAGAACGGGGTATGGAAATCGATCGTAACGGAGTAAGGCATTACGCAGAGTCATTCATCGTGGTTAGCGCCGCAACACAGCCCCCTGGAGGATTATCGGCCGGCTGCAACACCGAAAGCATTAAAAGTAATCCGAGGAGGAGCAGAAATGAAATCGAATATCCCGGAAATTGTCGTGGTCGAACGTCCCGAGATGAAGGCAATTGTATTGCGTACGATTGCCAACCAACGCGATGTACGTCAAGCATGGAAAGCAGTTGAAGCCGCCATGAAAGGTCACGCGGACAGGCTGCATACGGACGAAGGTTTAGTATTCATACCGGAGTGGCAATGGGCGACAAAGGTCGAAACCTTATGGGTAGGAGTGGAAGCCGGTTCTCTGGATCGTATTCCCGAAGGGTTCGAAACGATAACGATCCCGGCTAAACCATATGCAAAAACAACGGTACGCGGTGACCGCAGCCAAATGGATCAAACTTACGATTCTCTGTGGAAATGGTTTAAAAATGGAGATTTTGAAAGAGATATGACGGAAGGTTCATACGGATATGAGATGAATCGTCTCACTCCGGTAAACCCGTTTCACATCCCTGCGGATGTGATAGATTATTTTGATTTCGATATTTATGCGCCGATCAAAAGCTGATTTGTGAGCACGGAATTCAGTAAGAATAGATACCGAAAGGAATGAGTCCAGATGCTGCAAGCGGTAAAGTGTATTTATGTGCCTGTTACGGATGTGTTTCAGTCAGGCGAATGGTATCAGAGGATCTATTGGGGCTGAAGCTTAGGGGAATCGACCCTGACGGGGTCGCCTTCCTGTCACTAGCTGATGGGACCGACCTGTTACTCATCAAAACAGCGGATAGACCTTCGAAGATCGGGTAAATGTAACTCAGATGCCACGAAGAGTTGTCGTTGATGCCTGGAATGTTTTGGAGAATCGTCTACCCCATGATGCACTAAAGCTGAAAAACTTCCTGGACCAATTAGTGTTCAAATTTCCGGAACGAGATTGGCGGATCGAATACAGAACCAATCATGGATCAGCAAAAGTATCCTAGTTTAAACTAACGCATCACGATAGGTCCAATGCCGCGATCACCGCAATTTGCATGATATGCTGGTACTTCACCGCAAAGCACCGCATTTCGTATACGCTCTATCAGGCTCATACCCTAATAATCGTCAACACCCGGTAATGATTATCGGGTGTTTCTTTATTATAATACCTTGCATTATAAGGTAATGTGTAGTATAAACTATATAGGGGGTGTACATGTTGGAAATCAATAAAGAAGTTTTAAAAGGTCATATCGATACGCTTATTCTTTCTTTGTTACATAGCAGAGATATGTATGGTTATGATTTGGCCAAAACGGTCCGGGAAAAGAGCGAGAATCAGTTTGAGCTGAAGGAAGGCACGCTTTATTTGTCCTTGAAGCGGCTGGAGCAAAATAAATGGGTGAATTCCTACTGGGGGGATGAGCAAGGTCCGGGAGGAAGACGAAAATACTACAAACTTACGTCTTTAGGGGAAGACGAGCTAAATCGGAAACGTGCCGAATGGCAATTTGTAAAACAGATTATGGATTCATTTTTAGAAAGGGGAGATCATCCATGAATCGAATAGAGGCCTTTATCCATTCTGTATATGCGCATGTAAAAGATGTTAAAGAAGTGGATGAACTAAAGATGGAAATGAAAGTCCATTTGCTGGAAGCGGTTGAGGAATTGAAGGCAGCAGGAAAATCCGAAGAAGAAGCCGTTACGATTGCATTGGAACGTTTTGGAGACGAAGGTATGCTGCAAGGAAAAGTCGCAGAATATTTCCGGATGCCTCGCATGTTTTCTGTAAATTTATTACGTACAGCAATTGGCTTTGCAGTTTTGGGCATCTTGATCGGATGTTTGTTCGCCTTTAACGAATACCGGTTGCTTTCTCAGCGGATACACGTTGCGGAGTCTGTGCTTTATGCACTGGAAGCCGATCAGGAACTCAGCGAGGCGGGCAAAACACTCATTATCGAAAAAGCAGTAAAAGCTTCACAGATCGTATATCTTACCATTTTTCAAAGGGATTCAGACTCTTCTTCCAAGGAAGCGTTCAAGTACCAAAATCCGAAGCCGTTCAAAAGCATGATGTATCTAAACGGAATGGCGGGTACGGTGTATTCAAGCGGAAAATGGTCCGTGGACATCAATTACGAGCATTTTTATCTCGCTTGGATAAATGCAATCGTTACGTGTTTTGTAGTGTACTGGGTGCTTTTCGCTGTATGGGCCATGATTCAAGCCTATAAGCATCACAGATTGCATGCTTTGTGGATGATCGCTTTTTCTCTTTTTAACGTGCCTGCCTACCTGGCCTACCGTGCTTCCTTGAGATAAAAATAAAAAATGGATGCTGTCACAGCCGAGGACAGATAAGCTTGGAATCCGCGTATATCGCGGTTTTTTTATTTGAAAAATATAAGTTCTCAACTAAAGGCCAAAGACTGTTTACCTATTGCGCTAACGAAAAGTTGTTTGCAAGAATGTATATAAAATATAATAATAACTTGCATTCGTTCTTCTACAGCTTTTCTTTACAATGAACTTAGAAGGGGAACATACGGATTTATACGTAAAAACACCTAACATCAAGGGCCCGAAGTGCGATCGCATACGCGATTTGGTCAATGGCGTACTCAGGGCTGTCATTCTCTCCTAAGTCGCATCGGGACTCGAGTAAGGATGGCAGGGGAAGGGGCGATGGAATGGAGACAAAATTACAATTACAGAATACGGGGAAAAGTGCTTTTGCGAGGATACAAGGATGTATATACAGGCGCGGGTTGCGAGGTGCTGTCCGGCTGTTTCTGGGAGCTTCATAGCGAGGTTATGATCTTAGTGAACAGAACGTCCAAGGAACGGGAGCAGCCGTATGGACTCCAGGGAATCCGACCTCGTACGAAGGCGGGGAAGTCAGCTTGACGCTTGATCCTTATTCGGTTACGGTCATAGCCTTAAGACCTGCGGCTGAGTGAGCAGGTAAAACGAACTGATGAACAGATCCGGATTTTATGCCCTGCCGTTCCTGCTTATTTTCATGGCAGCAGGCTGTGACGTTGAAACGAAACTACTCCAAGAGGAGAACATTCCAGCGATGAAACAAACGACAACACCAACTCTTATCCATCTCGACTACAAGGAAGTTACCAGCATTCGCGAAAAGATTAAAGCGAATGATCCCACCCTGATGCCGGCCTATTATGCACTGCTGGGTGAGGCAACCGCCTTTCTCAAATTGCCACCCGGCTCCGTAGTCGATAATGATAGTACTCCGCCATCCGGGGACAACCATGATTTTTTTGCTATAGGCAAATATGCGTGGCCGAATCCGGATACGCCTGACGGGATGCCCTTCATCCGGCGCGACGGATATACCAATCCGGCGGCATCCGGCGATCAGTATGACTTGGGACCTTATTTCAATATGCGTATAAGGGTCAACACGTTGGCGCTGGCATATTTCTATTCAAAATCTGAAGGATATGCGGCTAAAGCAGCCGAGCTTCTGCGCGTCTGGTTTCTGAATCCCGAAACCCGGATGAACCCGAACTTCAAGTATGCGTCCTCGCTGCCCGGCGTTAATGATGGAATGGCCATCGGTATTATCGAAGGTGTTCAATTGATCGGGCTGCTGGATTCCGTCAGCTTGTTAACCCAGTCGGATAGCTGGACTGCCGCCGATCATGAAGCTTTAAAGCAATGGTTTACTTCCTATACGGATTGGCTGTTGGAGAGCCCGGCAGGAAAAGAAGAGTACCGCGCAACCGATAATCACGGATCTTGGTACGCGGCTCAAGTAGCGGCCTTCTCGATCTACAGCGGTAATATGGATCGGGCCGTTCAAATGATGGAACGCGCCAAATGGCAAATCGGCGTGCAGTTTACAGCGGATGGCGGGCTTCACCGCGAGTTGAAACGCAATCGGGCTTTGTTTTACTCGTTGTACGGATTAAGCGCTTTCGTAGCCTTGGCGCGGTGCGGCGAAGTGCTGGGTGTCGATTTATGGCATTACCGGACCGAGGACGGCAAAGGCATTCAGCTCGGATTCGACTTTTTGGCCCCTTATTTGGCGGAGGAGCAGCCTTGGGCTTGGCAAAATATCGACAACGAAATCAACGGTCTCGCCGTCCAACTGACCCGTAGAGCCCAAAAAGTGTATGGATCTCCCAGATTGATTGCAGTATCTCAGCATCTGGCGACTTTACGGCCGCTTAACGACTGGGCGTTCTGGCTCATGTCGACTCCTAGCTGAAACCGTTTCAGATTCCTCCAATAGAAAAGCGAATAGCGAAGGTGACCTCGAATGAAGGATAGCAACGTAGTGATAAAAGGGAGTATGATGAACAAAAAAATGTGGATGGCTTTCGCACTTGCGGCAGGCTCACTGGCACTTTCGGCATGTGCCAAAAGCGGGACGGAAGCGACCAATCCTCCAGGAGAAGCCGGCACCGTTCAGGATGTGAATTCGCCAGCAGAAATCAGCTTTTATATGTGGTCGATGTCGCAGAGCGAATATGATTATATTGCCGTGCAAGCCAAAAGCAAGTTTCCTCACTATACGTTGAAAGCGGTTCCCAGCACAGGAACGGGAGGGGTAACGATCGATACGATGCTTGCCTCAGGCGCGATGCCGGATTTGTTCGTCGGGCGAGGCGTAGCGACACCGGATCTGCAAAAAAACGGATTGCTGTACGATATCAGTGAGTTGATGAAAACGTACAAGTTCGACTCTTCGCGGATCGATCCGCTTGCATTTGAGCAAATGAAGAGGGAAACGGGCGGCATCATTGCGGGTATACCTCTTAGCGGGACAAATGGCGGGGTGATGCATTACAACAAGGATCTTTTCGATAAGTTTGGCGTTCCTTATCCGACGGACGGCATGACGTGGGATGATGTATACGAGGTCGCTAAAGTCATGACCCGGGTCGAAGGAGACGTCCAATATCGGGGATTTTCGGATCGATGGATGGAAACCTTCTTTACTCAAAACCCGTTTGGCGAACCGATTTTGAGCTTCACGGAGGACAAGGCTGCTGTCAATACGGAAAGGTGGAAAAAAATCGCTGAAAACTGGAAACGATTCTATACCATTTCGGGATTAAAGTTTGATTCCAAAACAATCAACAAAGACCTGGATTGGAAAGAGTTTATTGAAGGGCGTTCCGCGATGACAACATTCGTGTCCAGAAATTTTATGGACTGGAACTTCCAGTGGGATATCGTCAGTATGCCGGTGTACAAGGAGCTGCCTGGCATTGGCCGATTATCCGATTTCCGCAACGTGTACCTGACGAGCAGTAGCAAAAATAAAGATGCCGCGTTCCAGGTCGCCTCATGGCTGTCTTCCGAGGAGCTGCAGGGCAAGCTTGCGGCGGAGCTGGGAGTATACCCGATTTTAAAAAGCGAAGAAATCAAAAGTTTATATTTGAAAAACGATCCCTTGTATAAGGGCAAACATACCGAGGCTTTCTTCTTCAACAAGGTCGGGCCGGGCATGCCTGGCCGAGAGCCGGGATTAACGAATGTCGCCGGCCAGAACCTGTTCATGAAGGAACTTCAGAAAGCTGTTGTGGAGGATAAGGATCTGAATTCGGTGCTGAGAAGCGCCGAAGAAGTGATCAACAAAGCAATTGCTTCTGAGAAGGCGAAATAACAGGTTTGTACCGATAGAGTTCTAAGCTAGAGGCAGCGGAAATCCAAGAATTGTTTTGGACTTCCGCTGTACATATTTGTAGAGGGATCAACTTCCACAAAGTGATTTACTTGTCGATTTCAATCCGCTGCTTCTCTTCGTTCCAGCGCACGGTCCTCCCAAAAGCTTCCGTCACAAACCGTAGAGGAACAATCGTTATATGGTTTACGATTCGGGGTGCTTCCTCGAGATCTACTTTGGCACCATTAACTAACGCGATCTTGGAGTCGATCGAAAGTTTGATTTCGGTCTGGCCGTTGGTGGCCACAATCGATCGCGTTTCCTCGTCCCATCGAACTACGGCGTCTAAAGCAGCGAAAATTTTCCTTAATGGTACGAAAGCGATATCCTGAATGATTTGAGGTGATTCTTCCAGCGAGTAGTTTTGCAAATTCCCGTTAATCGACACTTGGATTCGCTCGCCATAAGAAACGGTCGAGCCGTTTGCCTTCTTTTGCTCCAATACTTCGATTGATTCGCCAGATAACGGATTATTCGTCAGATAGATTTCCCATAGAGCGGGCATGGCGGCCAGCGGCGAAACATCGGTAATCCGGTTATTCTTGGCGGATAGCACGGCGAGCTTGGATAAGGATTGGATCGGCTGAAGATCGGCAATCAGATTATAGTCGACCCAGACTTTTTGCAAATTCCGGAGAGATGCGACAGGCGTCAGATCTTGAATCCGGTTATCCGTTATATGTAAATCCATGAGGCCCTTCAGTTCCTGGATCGGGCTTAAATCCTCGATTTGATTGCCGCTGAGCCAAAGAGAGTTCAGCCGGGTAAGTCCAGATACAAAACCGATATCTTTCAAACCCGCATTCGGCACAGCCAACGAAGTTAACTGACGCAAACCGCGCAGCGTCGTATAGTCCGATACAGGATTTCCGCCGATATCCAACCAATAGAGATTCTTCAGGCCAGATATGGGCTTTACGTTCGAAATCCGGTTGTCGGTCAAATTTAACGATCGCAGTACGGTCAAGTCTTTAAGACTATTCACGTTTTCAATGCGATTGCCGGCCAATTTTAACGTTTCCAACCGGGAGAGCTTGGAAAGGATCGAGATGTCGTTGATCCAATTTTGACTCAAATCGATTTGAGTGAGGCCAACATGCCGGCCAAGCGGGGAAATGTCACGAATCTCATTGTTTTCCGCTTTGAACTCAGTGAGCAAATCGTATCCACTCAGAAATGAAATGTCCTTAATTCCTAAGCTCGAGACGTTAAGGCTCTGGATAGATTTAAGCGAGTAGATCGGACTCGGATCATGGACAGCATTGTCGCTCAGATCGAGACTCTCCAACAAGCGAAGCGTTTGGATGGGCTGAATATTTGTGATCCGATTCGAACCCAGCGTTAAATAGCGTAGACTCGGTAAGGATGAAAGCCCGCTTATGTCGCTGATCGAGTTTCGAAGCAACCCCAGGTAGATCAGTCGATTCAAATTGCCGAGATGGGGAATCGACTCGATCCGATTGAATGGAGCGCTGAACCACTCCAGTTCGGTCAAACTTTCAATGGGCGTAATATCTGTAATTCGATTGGAACTTAGTTCGATTTGAGTCAATTTTTTCAGAGATGCCACTGCGCTAATATCCTCGATTTCATTGAAATACAAGGTAAGCGATTTCAGGTTAACCAACTCTCGCAATGGACCGATATCTGCAATGATATTGTTATTCAGGTCGAGACGTTGTAACGAGAGCAGCCCTTGCAACGGTTGTAAATCCTTTACTTTGTTATGGGTTAGAGTCAAGGATCTTAGATTAACTGCATGCTCCAAGCCGATCAGACTCTGAATTCCATACCAGCTGCCTTTCCCCATACTTCCCAATGCTGTGAGACTCGCCATATCGCCTCGCGTAATGGATTTATCGGGAGGGACATTCAACGTTTCTCTGACCAACAGTTCAAGTGCTTTATCTTCGAACCAGACCGGATTTTCGTCTTGCGCAAAGCTGGTTGAAGGGACAAGAGGGAACAGGATCAGGACAACCATCGAGAAAACTAAAGCTTTTTTCCACATCAATATATCTCCTTAACTTCCGAAACCGTCATTCACATCTTGCTTAGGGGTGCCTTGATTCGGCTTTTTTTAGTATAATTTACCTAATGATAGCATCTCTTTCGATATCAGGAAATGTTTAATGTGTGAATATCTCTCTGCTACTTTGTAAGGATGCCGTTGAACTATCGGAAAGGATAATTTCGTTTAAGTTATAAATGACCTACCTAACATGAGACACACTGGTAAAATAAGCTTAAAACGCAAATTGTGCATTGGAAGGAGCGGAAAGTATGAGTAATTCAATTGAAATTCGCCAAATGACGGAAGCAGACGTGGAACTTGTGTATCAGGTATTCACCGAACATCATATTGGAAAACCTAGGGATTACATCTTGAGGTGTTGGGAACAAAATGAAACAGCAGAACGAATAACTTTGCTAGGCTTTTACCAGAGGCAGTTTGTGGGAAGCCTGCATCTTCTTACTACATCTCACTATCCTCACTTTGTTGAAAACGGCATACCGGAGATTAACGATTTTAATGTTATCCCTCCATTTCGAAAGCTTGGAATTGGAAATGCATTAATGGAAGCTGTCGAGGCAATTGGATTCGAGAAGTACAGAATTGTAGGAATTGGTGTTGGACTTAATCAAAGTTATGGCAGTGCACAGCGTTTATACTCAAAAAGAGGTTATCTGCCTGACGGCAGAGGACTCATGTATCAGCAACAACCAGTTATCCATGGCAGCATGGTTTGTGCGGATGACGATCTAAACCTGTATTTCACTAAAGTTAAACCATGAACGTTGACGGATACGATCGTGAGTTCTTGTCATATCCTGTATTAGGCTGGGGAAGCAGTCGGATAAGAGTGGTTTGCAGCCTTTATTTTGTTCTTGTAGTTCTTGTTTGATCATTTTATATTCTGAAAGTTAAGAGTAAAGAAGGGGATGATTAGAATGAAATATAGGTAATACGATACTTTAATTAGCACTAAAATGTAAGTAGAATAGGACGGGATCGAAGAAAAGGAAAAGGAGAAATATAGCAAATGGGAGTTTCTGTTTATTATACTTGTATGAGAGACCATAACCTTACTAACAGTGAGGAGCAAGAGATAACGGCCATCGTGGATAAATACAATACTGGTTTTGAAATGAAAGATATTGGAGAAACATTTTGTGTTTATGACTATGATCAGGATGAACCAACCGTGATCTTTGCTGGTTCAACAAAGCTGCCCTTATCAGACGATTTTGAAGATACATTGCAGGCGCTGTTCTATTGGTTGGCCTGTTTGACGGATATTAGAAAAAGTATTTCTAATGGGGATTGGCATGTGCATCTAGATGATACGGATGCCATATGGGATGAGGAAACGGGTTGGCAAATGCCAGAGGATTAATATTCGTATTCCGAAAAACCACTCGATGATGATATAGGAGAATCCTGATGCTGAACGATCTGTACCAATTCGAAACACTAGAGCAATTGACAGCACGTATTCAGGAAGAGCCGTTGCTGGATTCGCAGCGTCAAGCGCTGTTTGCGGAGTACGATCGCTACTTCCATTATGCGAACATCGAACAATGGAACAAGCTGGTTCGCGTTTGCGAAGCGCTCCGTGTTGTCGGATGGGCGGGGCGTGAGCCAGTGGAGGCAATTGCCGAAAAATGGATCAACGGTTCTTATTATTCCGGTCTGCGTACCCGAACCTTTACCACGATTGAAGGGACATCCAAGGGATGGAGCAAGCGCGGAAACAGCTTTGTCATTGACGGAGGTCACGACTTGGCTAACTACGGGATTTCTGCTTTGGCTACCCAGCGCAATCCATTGCCCAAAAATCCGATTCGCCTGGTCGGTTCGGGCAATTACCAGCGCTCTGCGCAACCATTCGTAGACAGCTTGGAGGAACTTAGAGAGCAGCTTGACCGCGATATGCGGCAGGAGTTATACGGAGACGATTTTGGCTATCTCGGCATATATTGCTGGTTTAGTCATCATGACGATCCTTCGCCGAGTGTACGCTATGAGTATTTTCATACGGAGCAAGATGTTCCGCCGGACTTCGCTGCCGGTTACTATATCCGTCCCCGTCTGCAGGTCGGCAAGCTGGCAAAACGCCGCGGACAGCTCAAGCTGGAAATCACTCGGCATTTTACCCGGCAGGAGGGAGAACTTCCGATTGAGACGCAGAAAGAGATGTTTAAGCAGGATCTGATGGAGATCATTTCAGTTTTAGAAGAGAAGTTGAAGAAGAAAAAGTCGCCATACCGGACAGATTTGATGATAACAGATTTGGGGGCCGTACTGGCAAAATGGTGAACAGGAGTCGGGGCGCTTCTGCGACCTTGCATCATGGGTCAAGTTCTTTTCGTCCGATGACTGTCAGACGAAAAGAACTTAGCCCGATTCAAACCTGCATAACTTGCGGGTTTTTGTTTTCAGTTGGACAAATTCTTGTAACAGACAAGCCGGGTATAAGAACGGCTACAACTGCTATGGGAAAAGTGAAGAGGTCGAGCGGCTTTCACTAAACCGCAATCTGTTCACGAAGGCCGCTGTGGATGCCAAAAACCAAGGAGCTAAGTAAGAAAGACCGCTTAGCTCCTTGGTTTTTTCAGTATGTCATCCAAGTTGACTGAAGCCGCCGGAAGACATCTATACGACTAATTAACTCAAATATTAAGCCCCAGGCTATGCCTGGGGCTTAATATTTGAGTTACACCTGGCAGCATGGTTTGTGCGGATGACGATCTAAACCTGTATTTCACTAAAGTTAAACCATGAACGTTGACGGTTACGATCGTGAGTTCTTGCCACACGATTCCTTCGGAGTCAAGTTGTTCCGGCACAACCTCCCGAACGACCGGCTGGAGCGAAGGTACCGGTTTCCCGGAAGAAACAAAATACTGTACAGTCCAGCGGGGTGTGGCCGATGACGTGATAGTCGTGCGGGACAAAAGGAGGGATGACGAAGATGTCTTATTCCGGGGAAGTCTTGTTCTACGGATACACATCCCTTCTGCCGATTATCGGATTGAACCTTTGTAACTGCAGATAGACTCTTTCGCCCGTAAGAATCCCCATGATGCGGCAGTCCGATGCAAATGAGCCATGTTGCGAGAAAAGGATAGTTGGTGCTAGACTATAGGTTGGAAAAGAACGGCCAGACCCTCTTGACCAAAAGCGACAAGGGAGTCAGCGGCTAACGGGTGGGCGAGGTAGTGCAATGCAAAAAAAAGTGATTCGAAAACATTCGCAGGCGCGGATCGATGAAATGGTGAATACGATCCGGAACGAAATCATAACGAACGTGCAGGCCGTCGGGACGTATTTGCCTTCCGAGAGCGATCTGGAGAAGCGGTTTCGGCTCGGTAACACTTCGGTGCGCAAAGGGCTGGAGCAGCTTGTCCGGGAAGGGGTTATCCAGAAAATTCCGCGGGTCGGCAACATCGTGGTTGGACAACCGTCCGAGGACCAACCAATCGTCCGGCTCGGCGTCTATAACACGACTGATCGGGAGATGGAATTGACCGGCTTGCTGGAGCAATTTCAGAAGCGGCACCCGAACATTCGCGTTCAGACTGTAATGATTCCGACTAACGAGTATGCGGGATATATCAAGCAGCATATGGCGGACGGCACGCTGGATGCGGCGATTATTAACCATCATACGTTCCGGCAATTTTCGAGCAGGCAGAAGGCGGACTTGCTGGAACCGCTTCAGCCGCTGGAGCAGACGTCCGGCTATTATCCGTTTACGACCGGGCCGTTTGCGGATCAGGGAAAGCTGCTCGTGCAGCCGTTAATTTTTTCGCCGCTCGTCGTCTGTTACAACCGCAGCCATCTGAAGGATCGCGGCTTGTCCGAGCCGGTAGGGGACTGGACGTGGAACGAGCTGATGGAGCTTGCCCGAAAAGCGGCGATCGAGAATGAGAGATTCGGCTTTTGCTTCCATCTGCTGTCGCGCAACCGCTGGCCGGTTTTTTTGCTGCAAAGCGGGATCGACTTCACCCCGGATCGGGAAGGGTTTTACCGTTTGCCGGACAAGGATTTGACGGAATGTCTGGGCGTATGCCGGGAGCTGGTGGAGCAGCCGAACGTGTTTCCCACTATGCTGTCCGGACTCGACAGTGCGGCGGTCGAATGGTTCAAGGACGGCAAAGTGTCCATGATCATGACGACCTACTTTTCGCTTAACCAGCTGAAGCATTCGGAGATGGATTACGATGTCGCCCCGCTTCCCTATGTCAGGGAGAAAGGCAATCTGCTATCCGTCATCGGCGCGATCGTAAGCCGTAAATCGAAGAGCAAGGAAGCTGCAAAACGGCTTGTCGAATTTCTCGGTTCGTACGAGGCTCAGGTGGTGATCCGCAGCAAAACGCTCAGTATTCCGGCGCACCGGGAAGCCTCCGAGCGGGACGGAGAGACGGACGTTCGGCATCCGGCGCATTTTCGCATTTTTGAAGGCATGATACCTACGTACCGGCTGCTCGAGCATATGTCGCTCACCTCCAAGCAGCTGTCGGCGATCCAGAAAGAGTTCGAGCTGTTTTTAACCGGGTTGCAGGACGGCGTTACGATGAGCAGGCGAATGGAACAAGTGCTGCAAGACATGAACAGCAGCCAGGCAATCGAATAAATTCGCAGGATTGCGGCATTTGGGAAAAAAGTCCCAAATGCTTTTTTTATGCGCCAATAGGATGCTACTTCTCATCATGCGATGTGTAAAGGAGGATCGTCTCCGCTCGAATAAAAAGACAATTTATAGACGGGGCCGAACGTTTTCGAAACGATTGACTGCGCTTTCAAAACGTTTTATGCTATTTATAGGGTCAGTTTGGGGTCAATAAATTGCTGACCTATTATGGGGGAAGTAAGGAGAGACGGACGACATGAAAACGACGAGGCTGGGGCTCGCCGCCGTGCTGATCGTGATGCTGACGACGACTGCGTGCGGTACGAAGCATCAAGGTTCGGTAAGCGGAGAAGGCGGCAAGGCGGAGGCGGAAAAACCGAAAGAACCGTACACGATGAAAATTCTCGCGAACGGGGTTAAAACCGAGGAGTTTGACGAACGGTTCCGACAACTGCTGAAGATGAAATTTCCGCACGTGACGGTCGAGTATTCGCCTGGAGGCAAAGGAGCGACGATCAATGATAGGATCGCCTCGGGCAGTATCCCGGACATCATCCGGACCGATGTGCCGACACTTGTAAGCGGATATCTCGATTTGGGGTTAGGCTACGATTTGAACGAGCTCGTCAAAAAGCACAAGCATGACCTGAAGCGGTTCAACAACGTGTTTATCGACGAAATCGTCGACGTCGGACGTGATGGAGCGTTGTACGGGTTGCCGGTGCCTCCGTATTTTCCCCAAGCGCTCTACTACAACAAGGACTTATTCGACAAGTTCGGGGTAGCTTATCCGAGAAACGGCATGACCTGGGATGAAGTGTACGAGTTGGCCAAAAAAATGACGCGTGTCGACGGAGGCGTTATTTATCGGGGATTCAGCTCACATCCGACGAATCTGCTTCGAGACAATCCGTATTCCTTGCCGATTCTCGATCCGAACGCAGATAAGCTCTCGAATCCGGACCGATGGATGACGCTGTTCAACAATTTGAAACGGTTTTACGAAATTCCGAACAATAAAATCGAAAGCACGGCGGCATTGGACGGGCAAGCGTTCGCCAAAGGAAACGTGGCGCTCATGACCAACCAGCATAGCGTATATTTGGTTCTTCCGCCAGAGTTGAACTGGGATCTCGTCTCGTATCCGGCCCTGGAGGGAGCTCCCCAGCTGATGCCGCAGAGAGGCCCGGCATACTGGTCGATATCCGCAACGAGCAAGCACAAGGAAGAGGCGTTTGAGATGATCCTGGCCATGCTGGCCGACGAAGTCCAGATGGAGGACTCCAAACGGGGTATTACGACGACTCTGGCTAATCCGGACATCCAGAAGGCGCTTGGCAAGAGCCATCCGGTGTACAGCAAGAAAAACATGGAAGCGGTGAACGTTTATCCGCCGATCCCTTATACGCAGAAGCGAAAAGCCGGCTTGACGGATGTGCCCGGAGTAACGCAGCAAAATTTGCTGGGTCAAACGTTCGTGGATGTGGCTATGGGCAAGATGGACGTTAATACCGCTTTAAGGGAATTGGATGAAAAGCTAAAAGCGGAGGTCGCCAAGCAGAAGAGCAAATAAACCCATCCGGATAATCCGGCGGATCAAGAGTGGAGCATACAATCGGAAAGCGAACCTTGACGAAGGATAAAGGCAGCAAACCGGGGAGCGGAACCCGCCGCCCCCCTACCATTCGATCGGAGGGATGAATAATGAGGTGCAAGTTGCACACGAACGTCGTAAGTTTTGTAGTCGTACTTTGCCTTTTGGTTTCAACTTTGATGATGGGCTCCATTCGCGCGCATGCCGATACGCAAACGCCTAACCTGTTGTCCAACCCGGGCTTCGAGGTACCCGGAGACGAGAACCAGCCCGTACCGGGATGGCATTTGCGCGGCAACAATCCGGCCGGAATATCGATGGAAGTGACCGATGGCGTCAGTTACGAAGGATCGAACGCCTTGAAGGTAACGGACGATTCGACTTCGGTTGCCGCAGTCGTCTTCAGCGACCCGATCGAAATATCGGCCGGCGACAGTTTGCGGCTTCGATTCCAAGCGACCGGCACGACCGGAACGGTGTACGTCGGCGTCCGTACGTATAAGCAGACAGGAGACGACGTAGTGAGCGGCAACCTTAGCAACAAATTCGTGACGCTGCCGCCGTCGAGTGTTTGGACCGAATTTTCCGTCGAAGCGGACGCCCCGACCGGCGCCGCCTACGCGAGAGTACTCATTTATACCCAAAATGCAGGGAGGGGTTCCGCCACCGTGGACGATCTTCAACTCCATCTCGTCGATGAAGGGACGGTTCCGTACGAGCTTACGAATCTGGGACCGTTTGTACATAATGTCGATATTTCACGCGCCGTATTCCATCAGAACTCTGCGGGCAAAACGATCGCTTACGCCACGTTGTCGGGATTGCCGGCCAAGCTGCTCGTGATCGATGTGGAAGCGGAAACCGTATTAAACCAAATCCCGATCGAAGATACGATCTCCGGCACCTACTACAAGGGCGAGTACGTAAGAGGTTTGACCGTTACTCCGGATGGATCCGTCTACATGGCGGGTACGCCGACGAATTTGTTCAAATACGTGCCGGGCGAGAATCAGGTGCATTTCGTGAAAAAAATGCCGGGATCGGCCGTGTACGATTTGAAAAACGGGCCGGACGGCATCCTCATCGGGGGATCGTACAACCGGAACGAGGCGTTCGAATACAACACCGCCACCGGCGAAATGATCAATCTGGGCCGGGCGACGGCGGACGAATACTACTTATACTCGGTTGCCTACGACGAGGCGAGGAACGACTATTACTTCGGAATCGGTTCTCATGCCCATCTGATTCGTTATGACCGGGATACGGGCGCGAAGACGGAAATTGCACTACCCGCCCAGTATAGCACGGCTCAATTCGTATGGGATATGAGCGTCGTCCAAAATAAACTGTTCATGAGACTATCTCCAGGGGCGACTCTCGCCATGGATCTGACGACAGGCGAGTTTGAAACGACGAGCGCGCCCGTGACGTCCAGACTCGTCTCTCCTTTGTCTCCGGACGGCGGTAAAGTGTACTTTACCGTTTCGTCGGAGCTCGGCTATTACGATTTCGCTACGAAACAGTACAACATGCTGGACATCCGGACGCCTGCGGATGCCAACGGTCTAACGTTCGCGCAGTTCTCCGGCGCGGAATTTCCCGGCGATACGCTGGTCGGCATTACGGAAGGGAACATCTTCAAATACAACTTGACCACCGGTGCCAGGCGCAGCGTGCTTATTCCGGTCAGCGGGGAACCGAGCACCCTCCAGACCGTATTCAAGGGCAATGACGGACGCATCCATACGAGCGGTTACGTGGTGGGCGGCAACGCGATTTACGATCCCGTGGACGGAACCCGGCTCGAGTATTCGAAGCAATCCGTGGGCGCCGCACAGACGGTTCCCGGCAATCAGACGGACCGGGTATTCGCTTACAAAGATAAAATTTACTTCGTCACATATACCGGCATGAGGGTATACGAATACGACCAATCGCTGCCGTGGAATCGGCAGGACCCGATTCATCCGAATCCGTCCTTCCTGTTCACCGCATCCGATGTCGCCCATCAAGACCGCGGACTTACGGGGACGGTGATGCCGGACGAAGGGAAGCTCGTGATCGGCACCGTGCCGAAGTACGGGTTCCTGGGCGGAGCGCTCGTCATCTTCGATCTGGAGACGAAGGAACGCGAAGTGTACGCCAATGTGGTCAATCAGCAAAGCGTGACGGCCGTCACGTACAAGGACGGTCTCGTGTATGGCGGATCGAACGTATGGGGCGGACTCGGCATCGATCCGACCGAATCGGAAGCGAAGCTATTCATCTGGGATGTGGCGAATAAGCAGAAGGTGTTCGAAACGGTACCCGTTCCCGGCAAAAAAGGGATTACCGAGCTGATCGTCGGCCCGGACGGCATGATCTGGGGCTCGGCGGAGGGCGACTTGTTCATCTTTGATCCGGCAACCAGACAGGTCGTTCATCGGCAAAATCTGGTGACCCGCTCCTACGGCAGCGCTGTATGGCGCGACGCACGGTTCCTCATCGGACATGATGGCAACGTGTATGTCACTCAGGCGGGACAGTTTATGAGAATCGATGCGGCGACCAAGCAAAAGCAGATGATTCGCAAGTCGGGCAAAACGAACTGGCTGGCTCAGGACGATTTCGGGAATTTTTATATAACCGAGGATACGAATCTGCTCAAAATTACGATCCCTGACTTGCGGCTCTCGCCGATAGGAGCCCGGCTGGATATAGCCAAGACGACGCTTGCACCGGGCGAATCGTCGGAAGTGTCCATCACCGGACTGCTGGAGCAGGGGGGGACCGTGCAGAAACTGGAGAGAAGAAATCCGGTATGGTTCAGCAGCAACCCTTCGATTGCCTCCGTGGAAAACGGCAAGCTGACGGCCCATCATCCGGGGACCGCCCAAATCCGGGCGCAGATCGTCGTGGACGGAGTGCTGCTGGAAACCGGACGCGTTGAAGTGACGGTAAGTTCCTCAACCAGTTCCGGCCGGCCCGGCGTGCCGGTATTGTCCGATAATTCCGGTCAAGCGAACGGACTTCGCGACGGCAACTATACGGTTTCGATGAATATGTGGTGGGGAAACAACGGTACCGTATTTAAACTGTATGAGAACGGCTCCCTGATCGGAGAGAAGACCCTTATCGAAGCTTCGCCTCAGGCGCAAAATGCAGCTATAGACATTCGCGGCAAATCGAACGGGACGTATACTTATACTTGTGAGCTCCTTAATGCCTACGGCACGTCGACTTGCCAACCGCATGTCGTTCACATTACCGATGCCGCTCCCGGCAAGCCCGCCATGTCTCATGACAATTGGGACGGAGACGGAACTTATACCGTCGCGATGAACCTGTGGTGGGGGACCAACGCGGCCGAATACCGTTTGTATGAAAACGGACAGTTGATCGAGTCGCAGACGTTGACCGCTTCTTCGCCCAATGCGCAAAAAGCAACGGTCGAGCTGAACGGAAAACCGGTCGGCCGCTACGAGTACCGCGGCGAGCTCATGAATGCGGCAGGAGCCACATCGAGCGATATTATAATCGTTGAGGTAATCAGGTAAGGAATACCACTGAGGAGAAAACAGGTCGCCTATGTGCGGCCTGTTTTAGTTCATTGGTCGCCAGAACGCTTAAGTTCTTCACCGCACTGGTGCCGTCGAGCTCAGTCTGCCCACAGACTCCACGTATAGTTGATGAAACGGATGAAATCATAAAGGGATTGACTTATAAAAATGGCAAGTATACTATTTGAAGTAGTATGGTATGACCATATCACTTATTGAGAGAGGAGGTTTTGGGACTGTCCGATATGTCCTGAAAGGTTGCCGAAGTGCAATCCGGGAAATGAAAGCGCCATCATTTGTGGAGTTAAAGGTGCGCGACAACAGGGTGACGAGCAATCAACACATCTGATCAACATCGTCCGCTGAAGCCGGTCGTCGCCAGCGATGTCAAGCTGTACGAGTTCCGATCCTGGGTAATGGCGAGTGGCGGTATTATCGGCTGCGAACACAGGATGGCTAGAATGCGGAGGGTCGCCGCAAACATATTGTGCGCGGCATCTCAGTTGCCGGTACAACGGATTAGCTGATGGAGGGAAACACATGGACAGCGTTTGGAGAGAACGGGGTTTTGAAGATTTTGCGGACGGAACCTTCGGTAATGGCGGGCAAAATTTGTACGTGTCCCGCAAAGGCGTACTGCAGCGCATTTTTCGTTTCGATATCGACCGGGACGGGTATGCGGACGTAATGTTCGTTAACAGCCAGGACATGGGCGAGCGGCCTCCGGTTTATGTTTATCCTCATCCGTTCCGTCAGGAGGAGCGGCTCGAATTGCCTTCGGCCGGCTCCTATTATGGAGCACTCGGCGATTTGAACGGCGACGGCTATGAGGATCTTGTCATCGCCAACCAGCACAACGGCACGCATGCCGATGTGACGGCGTACATTTATTACGGCTCGCCGGAAGGTCTAAGCGAACGTTACAATACGGAGCTGCCCGTTCCGAATTGTCGTGCGGTTGCAATTGGCGATTTTAACGGGGACGGCTTGCCGGATATCGCTTTTGCAAGCAACGGAAAAATCGTCGTCTACCATCAGACGGCTGGCGGCTTCCGCCATACGGACAGCGTGACGCTGGACATGGAAGTGACGCATATGACCGCTGGCGATATCGACCGCGACGGCTTCGCCGATCTATATGTGCGGACGAAGGGGCGGCCGCCGTTTGTGCTGTGGGGAGGCCCCGAAGGGCTGCAGCTGTCGGCCAGCACATGGATTGGCGGGGACGACCCCGGCTCCCGACAGCTGGCTAGCACGACAGCAGGCTGGATGACCTTCGTAGAAGGCTGGACGCCGAAAATCGTCGAGCTTGGCGGGAACCCGTTCTTGTTCCGTCAGGAGAACGATGCGGCGGCGTTTTATCCTTGTTGCAGCGACCGGACGATCGGCGAGCCGATTGTGATCGGATGCCTCAATGCGGTTTCCGCAGGAGCGGCGGATTTGAACGGCGACGGCTATGAAGAAATCGTACTCGCCGTCTGCGCCGATCGGGATGCAAGCGAGCTGTCCTGGATTTATTGGGGCGGCGCGGCAGGCTTCGGGGATGACAGACGGACGGCCTTGCCGACGATCAGCGCGCGCGATGTCAGCATCGGCGATCTGGACGGCGACGGCATGCCGGAGATTGTCCTCTGCCAAGGCCGGACGAACGTGATGAATACGACGGAGTCGCTGATTTATAAAGTTCATCAGCCCGTTGAGTGCAATGAAACGGTCCGACTCGCCGACCCGATTCGGCTGGTTACGCATGACGCTGCGACAGCGCTGGTCGGACGGACTTCGGACGCCGAGCGTCCGCAGATCATTTTTATCAACCATGTGTCGGGACGGGTGAGAGGGGATGTGCCGGCTTACGCCTATCTCGGCGGCCCTAACGGCTTCGATGAAAGCCGCCGCATCGAATTTCCGGGCTGGGCGGCCGTCGATTCGATCTGCTGTGACTTCAACGATAACGGTTGGGGTGATGTTCTTATCGCCAACTGCGCGGAGAACGCCCCGCATCTCGACCCGGGATCGTTCCTTTATTGGGGCGGGCCGGACGGTTTCGATCCGGACCATAAACAGATTCTTCCTACGCTGCGCGCGCACGGCAGCGCGGTCGGCGACTTCCGCCACAGCGGTTATTTGGACCTGGCGGTCGTCGGCGTCAGCAACCCGGAGCTGCTCATCTTCAGAGGCGGCCCGGACGGCTTCGATACGGCGAATCCTCAGCGCATTTTGATGGACCCGAATATGAAGGAGTACATTCCGGTTAAAGCGCTGCATTCGTACGGGGACCCTGTCGGCCTCGCTTACCGGGAGCCCAGATGGATGCTGTCGGCGGATTTCAATAACGATGGCTGGCTGGATTTGTTCGTATCGCAAATATTCGGCTTCAGCTATATTCTTTGGGGCGGGCCTGATGGTTATTCGATGGAGCGTTCGACCCGTCTCAACTGCGATGGCGGCATATGCGCACAGGCGGCCGATCTGACCGGCAACGGCTGGCTTGATCTGATCGTCGGCGGCCATCTGGTCATGGGCAAAAATGCGAAGTACGAATCGTATATTTACATTTATTGGGGCGGTCCCGACGGGTATCGCGAGGAACGCCGCGCCCAGCTGCCGGCCCATACCGCGAATGCGCTGACGATTGCGGATTTCAACCGGGACGGTATTCTCGATATTTTTGCCACCTCTTATAACAGCGGCCGGGAACGCGATATCGACGCGTACTTGTACTGGGGGCAGCCAGGCGGCCGTTACTCGTCGGATAATCGGCTGCAGCTGCCTGCTCATTCGTCGTGCGGCGCGATGGCGATCGACTTTGACGAGGACGGATGGACCGATCTCGCGATCGCGAATCATAAAACGTACGGCGACCATGTCGGATACTCCTATGTCATGTGGAACGGTCCGGAAGGCTTCTCGCCGAACCGGAGGACGAAGCTGCCGACAATGGGTCCGCACGGCATGATGTCCATAGATCCGGGCAATATCGTCGACCGCGGCCCGGAGGAGTTTTATATATCGAGCGCTCACGAGCTTCCCGAGGGAGAGCGGGCTGCCCGCATCGGCTGGGAGGCGGAGCTTCAGCCAAAAACGTGGGTGAAGGCGCAGCTCCGATTCGCGGACAACCGCGAGGAACTGGAGCAAGTCGCGTGGCAAGGACCGGGAGGCGCCGCCGAGGCATGGTTCGAGAACGGCCAGTCTGCAGCCGGTGTGCGGCAAGCCGGCCGCTGGGTGCAATACCGTTTGGCGCTCGGCGCCGTCAACGGCGGCAACAGCCCGCGGGTGACGGAGGTTTGGTTGGAGTCCGAGCGGTTGGCCAAGGCGAGCGGCTACACGTTCCATAGCAGCTTCGGATAGATTATGATTTTCCTGATTATAAGTTGATGGTTATTCTGATGAAGCGCCTTGTGGTGGATGTCCGCCAAGGGCGCTTTTTTCGTCTGCCGCTGCAGCCGCAATCCAACAGTCCAATACTGGGAGTGATTGTGTAGTTTCGGTAAAGAAGACGAATCTCCATGTTTTCGATTGCTTTCTTCATTCTCAATTCCGGGGCCCTTCCGTATAGTTAGGGCAAACGATTCGTCGTTTTGGAAAGGGGGCCGCAACCATTGAAACATATCCCGCTGCTTATTGTCGGCGCGACGTTTGCCGGACTGGGCTACTCAAGCGAGTCGGGACCGGAGGCACTGGTCGTCGAGCCGTTCTCGCAGCCCGGCCATGAATTTATTAGCAGCTATCGCCCGGGCGAGCAGTGGCCGCGTACAGCCCGGACAGAGGTCGGCGGGCGCTTGCTGGAGGAACTGGAACGCAGGGGAGTGCTGACCGCAGATCGCCGATTGCATGTTCCTGCTGTACTGCCGATCATCTGCCGCTGGATTCGGGAACAACGGCTTCAACTGCTGCTGATGACGCATATTGTGCGAATCGCCCCGCATCCGGATGGCTATGAGGTGACATTGGCTCATGCGTCCGGGATGGAGACGCTTGTAGCCGGGCGAATCGTCGATACGACGTCAGGCGGCTTGCCGCTGACGGGTGAGAAGGGGACCGCAATCGTCCACAAGCGGATCAATGCGCTGCTGCACTGTGCGACTCTGGAAACGGACACGTCGGTTCCGTTGCCGGAATCGTTCGACGAACGCTTGTCGTTTTACCGCGGACCCTTCGTTTCCGAGGCGATCGCAAGCTTCGAGCTTGCGGCGCATGATGACTGGTCGACAGCCAGACGGAAGCTGTATACGGCGTGGCGCGGTCGTCCCGCAGCCTGGCAGCCCTGGACGATCGCCGCCATCGCGGATACGTTCGAACAGCGCGTCGGGAAAGGGCCGGCGGTCCTCCGTACGAATTGGACCCGGCTGCCATCCTGCGCATATGCGAATCTGCTGGAAGCGCTGGAGGAAGGCGTACTGGCGGCGAGGAAGGAAGGAGGTGACCTATGAAACTGCTGCAATGGATCAACAAGCAAAGCGTGGCGACCGTGGTCGACCAGCCGCGATTCGCGCGGACGTTTGACGCGATCGTAGTTGGTCTGGGTACGGCCGGATCGGTAGCCGCCATCGAAGCCGCGCGTTCGGGACTGTCCACGCTCGGCATCGAGCGGCAGACGAGCATGGGTGGCACGGGCACCAACGGCCATGTCGCGTATTACTATTTCGGCGACAAAGGCGGCTTGTACGAGCAGTTGGATGAGCGGGCGGCACAGCTCGAGAAGGAAGGCTGCTTCACCGACGGGGCCGGCGTCGAAGCGAAGAAGCTGGCGCTGGAGGAAGCGGCGCTTCATGCCGGCGTCACGATCGGCTACGAATGTACGGCGATCGGCCTCTATATGGAAGGCGGGACGATTGCCGGCGTCCGGTGGATCGGCCCCGACGGCGTACAGGAAGCAGGCTGCCGCGTCGTGATCGACTGCTCCGGAGACGCAGAGATTGCCGTTATGGCCGGGTGCACGGCCCGCTTCGGTCGCGGCAGCGACGGGACGACGCACGCTTATTCCAATGTCGTCTCCCTGCTTCGCAACGGGAGAGTCAAGTCGTTTTATACGGACTCGGGATATGTCGATCATACCGACGCCGCCGAGTTGACGGAGGCGCTGCTCGCTTCTACGACGCTGCCGACGCATTTGAAGCACACCTATGGCGAAAGCGACAGGCTGCTCAAGGTCGCGCCGCAGCTGGGCATTCGCGAAGGACGGCTCATTAACGGAGATCCAACGCTTACCTTCGAACGATTTGTCCGGGGGGAATGGACCGGTGAACCGCTGTTTTACGCCTATGCCAATCTCGACAACCATGCCAAGGATCTGGCTCTGGAGAGCGAACTGCAGCAGGAATGGTCGGTTGTCAGCGGATTGTGGAGCCTGCGGATCGCCGTACCGGTTCCGTTGGCGGCGTTGATCCCGCAAGGAACGGCTAATTTGCTGGTGGCGGGACGCAGTCTGGCGGTCGATCACGATCTCGCCTCCTGTGTCCGGATGAAGCGGGATATGCAGAAGTGCGGCGAAATCGCCGCCAAGGCCGCCTATCTGGCGGTGCGCGATAACACGGCCGTCCGAGAAGTGCCCTATGCCGAGCTGCGCCGGCTGCTGGAGCGTTCCGGCTGTGCGTCAGAAGCGCCGGATACGGTCGAATGGATGACCGGACAAGATGCGATCCGCAGCGGACTGGACTCCGAGACACCAGGCATCGCGATCTGGTCGTCAAGGCGGCTTGGCGGCCCGATGATCGGACCGCTGCGCGAATGGTGCGCGCACAAGAAGGACGGCCATCTGCGCAAGCACAGCGCATTGGCCCTGGGACTGCTCGGGGATGAGGGAGCGATCCCGGTACTGCGCGAAATGGTGCTGGAGCGCGATGCGTTTATGTCCGGCACGAGCCATATGTACAGCCAGTTCCGGGCGCACGCGGCCATTTATTTGCTGGGCAAGCTCGGGGACGCGGAGATCGTGCCCGAGCTGGAACGGATCATCGCGGAGCCGGGCAGCCGGGAGCCGGAGGAGAGCTGGATTCGCAACAAGTTTATCGTGAGCGCCGACGATTACCGTTTTCAGTATGTATCGTACGCGTTGCTGGCGCTGCTGCGCATCGGCGGCCGGCACGCTTCCGTCCGTGAGCGCATCGCCGCCTTCGTTCGGAGCGAGGTGCTGGACGAGTCGTTTCAGGCACGGTATTACTTGAACAGCGTACCGGAATACAAGCTGCCTCACCACGCAACCGCGCAGTTGCAGCGGCTCACACGCGACCGGCTCGCCTCGTGGTAAAATGTACGCAAGGCGGCCGGACGTGCGGGAATACCTGAGCGCGTAAGTCCACGGCAAGCGGCAGACAGCCGCAGCAGCCTATTTGCGGAGGCGGGACACAATGCAGCATCAGTACGACTTTTGGAACCAGCTTCATCCCCAGGTGTGGTTGATTACGAAACGGGAAACCCCGTTTTGGGAAGAAATGAATTACGCGTTCGGGGAATTTTGCAAAATCCATAAATTGTCGATCGTTTGCGGCGGTTCCGGCCGTCTGGTGTACAACAGCGAGGAAACGGCGTTGCAGCCGGGCATGGTCGTTTATTCGTCTCCCGGCAACGACATTCATTTGATTAGCTCCAGGCAAGACCCGCTTCAATTTTACTCGGTTATGTTTCACTATACGCTCGTCCGCTGGGAAGGGTGGAACCGCCCGTCGCTGCAAGCGGGAAATGGCGGGCATAAGCTGCCGCTCCAGCCGTTCTCGAAGCTTCGTCACGCCAATGCGGCCACCGTCATTTTGCAGCACATGCATACCTGCTGGAACAGCAAAAAGGTCGGTTACGAATGGAAGGTGAATCTCGCTTTCAAAAACCTCCTGTCCGAACTGCTCAACCAGCAAATCCGTTCCAAAGGCGACGAGGAAGCGGCGCTTGCGCTGGTCAATAAAGTGATCGGCTACATTAACGAGCGGTATCCCGAGAAGCTGGACCGCAAAGCGATGGCCGATTATGTCTCGTTATCGCAAAGCTATTTGTCGCTGCTGTTCAAAAAGTATACCGGCTGGTCGCCCGTGCAATATTTGATCAAAATCCGCATGGATAAAGCAAAGGAGCTGCTTCGCGACAGCCGCAAAAGTATCGGCGAAATTGCCGCCGAGGTCGGCTATACGGACCCGTTGTATTTCTCCAGAGTGTTTGCGCAGTACACGGGGCTTGCCCCGAAGGCATACCGCAAAGGATGAGGGCGATTGCGGGTTTGCTGGCACGCTCAAGCTCTAGGTGAGATGCAGCTTAACGGAAGCCGTTACCCTAGCCGTAAGCCGGACAAGGCTAACCGAGAATGAGCAGCTTTACAGGAATAGAAAGATTGAACCGATGGGGGAGTTCCGAACCATGATGCGAAAAATGAATTGGAAGCTTGTGGGACCTGCTTTTGCGGTCGTAGCATTGGTGTCCGGATGTGGCGGGGGAGAGAGCGGGGGCAGCACGCCGAAGGCCGCGCCCTCCGGGCAAGCGGCTCCAGCGGCAGTCGATTATAATGAAGCCGCGGAGCTGACGATTTACGCGAGCAGTTCCTCATTTACCGAGGACATCTTCAAGTCGAGAGTCGAGCGTTATGTCCGCAGTAAATTTCCAAACTACAAGCTGAACTATGTCAAGCCCGGCAGCAGGACCGTGCCGGATATGATCGCCACCCAAAACGTGCCGGACATTTTCCTGTTCGCCCTGCCCGAAATGCAAAAAAATTTGCTCCCTAACGGCTTGCAGTACGATCTGACCGAGCTGATCGCCAAGTACAAGGTCGATCTGAACCGATTCGAACCGGGCCTGCTGCAGACGTTCCGCGACGTATCGGGCGACGGCAAGCTGTTCGGTCTGCCGGAGAGCACCAATCCGCACGTCATGTTCTACAACAAAGATATTTATGACAAGTTCGGCGTTACGTATCCCAAAAACGGCATGACGTGGGATGAAGCGTACGAGATGAGCCGCAAGATGACCAATTTCCAGGACGGGATTCAGTACCGGGGCGTCACGATGTTTTTTCGCACCATGCTGACCAACAACGCGGAGTCGCTGCCGATCATCGACGCCAAAACCGGCCGTGCCGCTGTTAATACGGCGCCTTGGAAAACTATATTCGATAATGCCAAGCGCTTCTACGAAGTGAACGGCATGCTGACCGGCTACAAGCCGGGCGACGGCGCAGCGGAGCTGACGGCCTTTTATACGAACAAAAACATAGCGGCCGTTATTTCCCCGCTTTCCGCATATACCCGAGCGGGTATGAATGATATCGAGTGGGACATGGTGTCCGTTCCGGTCTCATCCGCGCAGCAAAATACGGGGCTGCAGGTGGAGCCGAGAGCCTGGTTCATATCCAACACGAGCAAGTCGAAGGAACAGGCATTCCAGGTGCTGCTGCACGTGCTGTCCGACGAGGTCGAGCTGGCCAACAGCAAGTCCGGCAAGACGACAAGCTTGCAAAATGAAACGATCGCCAAAGCGTTCGGCGCCGATCTGGAGCTGCTAAAGGGTAAAAACACGAGCGCCGCCTTCCACAACAAGGTCGCCCCGAGTCCGCAGGCGCCCGAGCTGGCTACCAATGGCGCGAACTTGCTCAGCAAGGAGTTCGATGACGTCATTCAAGGCCATAAGGACGTCAATACGGCGCTGCGCAATGCGGAAGAAACGATCAACAAAGCAATCGAAGAGGAAATAGCCAAAACAGGCAAATAAGCATAAACCGAAAAACTTCTCAAAGAACCGCATCTCCCCTGTATTCGCAGCGGATGCGGTTTTTGCTTTTTTTACATTTAGGATATTTTCAAGGATAAGGAAATGCTTGGCATGGGCAGTTATGCGTAATAGCAGACGGTAGTCATTTATGATAATATTTGGCTAATGGGGGAAGACCGGTTGAAACCGGGTACTCGTCCGGCACGGATCTATGTACATAACGGGAGGGGATCGCGAATTGGAGCTCACGATACGAACGATTTATGGCGGTGCGGAGAGGGTCACGCCCGGCGTCGTCCAATCGGTGCGCGACTTACGACAACGCATAAAAGCTTCTATGCAGGATGCCGTGTTTTCCTGCTTGCAGGAAATGGATGTATGCTTATGTTTTAACGGGGATGTTTCGACGTATTATGACAAATCAGGCATATACCAGCCGCTCTTTTATAAAACCAAACAAAAATTTATAACTACAATATGCTTGGATGCATCAGAATGGAGCGGAGACCCCGAGGAGGACACGAGCACATTTCACACCTTATTTCGGGACTATCTGCTGGAAGCGGGTGCGATCGTAGAAACAAAAGCTTCCAAAAACAAACTGGAATTTGAAAGACCGTTGTTCGAGCGGTGTATTCGTAACGCTTTTGGAGACAGCAGCTCTTTAGATTGAATAAAGCAGCAAACCATGGAACGATCGGGCGTTTCTTTCATTTCGAAGGATATATGTTCTTGTCCTTGACTAAGGGCAAAACATATATCCTTTGCCGGATCAAGCAGTTAATGATGACGGTATTGTTTCGGCGTCATGCCCAACCGTTTTTTGAATATGCTGCAAAAATAGTTAAAGTTCACCCAGCCCGATTTTTCACCGATTTCCTGCACCGATGCGGCCGTCGTTTTCAGCAGAATGCACGCTTGTTTGATACGCCGGTCGGTCAAAAACTCCATAATGGTCTTGCCCGTCGTCTGGCGGAATATATAGGACGCATAATTCGGAGAGATATGCACCGCCTGGGCTAACGCTTCAAGCTGAAATTCCTGCTCATAATTTTCGTTAATCCACCGGATCATTTTCGCTACAGTCGGCTCGGCGGCCTGTTTTTTCTGCTTCGATACCATTCCTGTTTTCCATAGCGGATACAAGTAGTGAAATACATTTACGAGAAACAGCGCATTGCCTTCCATCTTGTTGTAGAAAGGATACCGCTGCAGCCGTTCGTAATTTTCCCGGAGAAACTGCTCGAAGTTTTTCCAATCCGGCACATATTGCACTTGGGAGGTCGATGTATCGCTGCATATGTAGTCATGAAATTCGCGCAGCTGCGGAAACGCTTTCAAATTCTCCGTAAGATAGCTATGCTCATACTTTATCAGCGATCGGATATAAGGTTTGCCGGGGCCGATCTGCATTTGCAGATAATGAGGCTGGTACGGTTTGAGGAATATCAATGTACCGGGTTTTACTTCATATATGCTCTGCTCCAGAATGAGCTGACCTGAACCTTCATGCACAAATATCATTTCAATACCGGGATGGAAATGAAATAGCTGCTTGAAATACCGGGAGTTGTCAAAAAACATATCGAGCTTAACCGGGGCGTCAATCAGAAACGGGCAATGTTCAAAAATCAACATAATTCCTCCGATAATATTCGACGTATTTAATTAGCATTTTACCATAAGAAATCGCAACTTTGATATACCGCATTTATGATATTCTCAGGTTGTAGGGTTATAATCGATTTATGGATAGAGCGCTTACAACTCCAACATATGCGCTCAAACAAAAAGGGAGGCGTCGAGAATGGTTAAAAAGAGAACTAAAATCGAACTTGCGGAGAGTCGCGCAACAAAAAACGACAATAGGCACATAGGTGTTAATTTAGCAAAGTTCGTCAAAAACGCTGCAATATTCGGACTGCTCGCCGCAGTAGCGTCAGCATGCTCGGGCGCCAACACCGGAGGGAGTACGACTGCAGGGACGGCTGCTGGGACGACTGATAGCGGCAAAGTCCCGGAAGTGAAAAAGAAAGAGCCGGTCGATCTTGTCTTCTTCCAAACCTCAAGCGGTTGGACGGAAGCTATGTTTATGGAACAGTATGGGGACGCGATAAAAACAAAATTCCCCCACATGAATATTAAATTTATTCCAAGCGCGAAAACGACCGATTTGATTGCAAGCGGAACGACTATTGACGTATTGTTTTCGTCAGTCGGACATATTCATGCGCATCTGATTGCCAATAACATGCAGTACGATATGACCGAGCTGATCAAAAAGAACAATTATGATTTAAACCAATTAGAGCCTTCAACGGTTGAGCTTATGAAAAAAATCGCAAATGGCGGAATGTACGGACTGCCGGTTACGAATACAGTAAGTGTACTATCCTATAATAAGGATCTGTTCGACAAATTCGGTGTCAGCTATCCGAAAGATGGAATGACATGGGACGACACCTATGAATTAGCCAAGAGAATGACAAGAACCGAAGGTGGCGTAAATTATCGCGGATTGGTAGCCTCGGTGGAACACATCGCTCAGACGAACCAGTTCTCTGCAGGTTATGTGGATCCTAAAACGGATAAGTCTTTGTTCACGACGAATGAAAACTGGAAAAAAATCGCGGACAATCTCTCTCGTTTCTATAAAATACCTGGAAATGAGGTCGATTCCAAGACTGGCGTCTTACTCGCGCAGGTGGATGCATTCCGAAAAGACTTGACCGTAGCTATGATGGCTCACCTTGCTATCCCCGATAAAAATGATGCCATAAAAAATTGGGACATGGTCAAGCTCCCGGAATTTAAAGAGCTTCCCGGTGTAGGTTCGCAACCTTATCCGACCTATTTCGACATTACTTCGATGAGCAAGCATAAAGATGAAGCGTTTGAAGCGATCGCATTCTTAACGTCGGAAGAGTTCCAGTTGAAGCTGGCGAAGCGTGGAGACGTGCCTGTTCATAAGAGTCAAGCCGTACGCAACGCATTCGGGCAAGAAGTGGAGCACTTGAAGGGTAAAAATATTAAAGCTCGGCTTCCGGAGAAGCTGGCCGAACCTATGGCGATGACAACTTATGATGCTCAAGCTAAAACAAAATGGGTGACCCACATGAACCAATTGATCACAGGAACCGGAAATGATGATATCAATACACTGCTGAGGAAAGCGGCGGAAGAAGCGGATAAAGATATTGAGACGATCAAAGCATCGAAAAAGTAAGCGGTTACTCTCGAAGCAACGCGCAAGTAACGATTCCATCCGTCCGCCCAGAGTTGGTCCAAAATCGTTATAACAAAACGGTCCATAGCGGGATGCGACATCGTCCAGTATACTAAAAGTATCCTGCAGGAAGGGAGCGTGATGGAATTGAACATGCAGACAAAGGTGATTTCGGTTTAACGACCGACCTGCGTCGGTTCCGTCGAACCGATTGAGCCCACAAACAACCGCCGCGGCATTTGATGCTGCGGCGGTTGTTTTGTCTCCAACCACAACATCGCCCGAATGTTCGGCTAGTTCCTGAAGCTGCTTTTCCATAAGCTCGTCGTCACGGATGCGAAATTGGAATTGGATTATATGGAGGAAGACTAAAATGTACTAAAGACTCCTATTTTGTTCCAAGCTCGCGTGCACGTTTGGCGAGGGTGAACATAACCTGCTCACAAAAAAAAGACTATCACAAGCATCTCTATTCCGATATAATTGGAGGAATTTAACTATGGAATGTGGGGATGCAGATGTCAGAAATACAGGCAATTGTGCTAGACTTGGATGGAACCTTACTCGATAGCAGCAAATCCATATCTCCTCGGAATTATGATGCAGTTAAGCAGTGTTTTGAAGCCGGAATTCATGTTATTGTCGCTACAGCACGTCCGCCTAGAGTCGCTAAACGATTCGTAAAAAGATCTTCCATTTGCAGAGTACCTTATTTTCTACAATGGTGCCTTAATAACAAACGAATCTAAACAACTTCAGCGGCACATCTGCATCCCCACAGAGATCAGCCAGCAGATTATTAAATTCATTGAGCTAAGCGAGCCCCACTCTACCATCTACTATGAAGTTAATGACTCCTGGTATACGTGCACACCGATTCCCGACTCCGAGTCCGCCAAGTTTGACGCCCGTTCGGGTGAATCTAGACCAGAGGTAGTCGACTCTAATTTTATCTATTCCCTATCTCCGACTAAAATTCTGGTTGTGAGTTACAGCTCATGGAACGAGCTTGCCCGGCAATTCGGTAACCAAGTCAACGTAATCGCAACGGATGAAGGAGTATTGGTTCAAATTATGCATAAATCCGCTTCAAAAGAGGATGCCGTGCAGTGGGTTTTAAATGAAGTCGGGATTAGCCCGGACCATGTCATGGCATTTGGTGACGACTTTAACGATTTGGGACTTTTTCATAAATGCGGATTTCCCATTGCCATGGGGAACGGGATAACGGAACTGAAAAATTGTGCAAAGTACGTTACCGAATCCAACGATAACGATGGTGTTGCAGTAGCACTTGAGAAATTTGTGCTCAATCAAGTAAATAACGAAGAGTGGGGGAGTGTGAGTAAAGAGGGCGTGCGTATTAGAGAGACAGGCGAGATCATTACGGTGAATGTGTACAAGACCAGTCTGGACCGGAAGGAAGATCTCGAACGTCAAGCTGGAGAGAAAATCGAAAAGGCTCGAGAGGAAGCATTAACGAAGATTCGTGAGCGATACGAGCAACGGAAGCAATCGGAACGTCGGCGGCCAGCCTCCGGCGGCGAACTGGAGGATGACGATCGTTGACAGCTTACCGGAACCGTTTGGGTGGGGAATCGTTTTCGGCTTTACCCGATCTGGCCAATAAACATCAACGGCACTTGTCCCATTCCGTCCGCGGCTAAGTAGCCATTGCGTTTTGTTAGCTAACCAACCAGAAAGGGGATAGGTGTGCAAATCAACCGAGAATCGAGTCAAGAAAAACTGCTGAACCTTGATATCAAACGAACCATTATTCTTAATTTGTATATGAAAGAATGGTCTATGCCGGAATACAGAGTTATAATGACAAAACCGGAGATTGGCGTATATATCGAGATCTATTATTTTCCGTCAACGAATGAAAACAATCCTGCAAGATTCGCAACTGTCGGCCTATCGAATTCCGTTCGAAAAACTGGAAAACCAACCGAGACGGAATGGATGCTAGCTTTAACACCCGATATGGGACAAGAGAGCGTCGATCGCATATTCTCGTATTTCTGCGACCTACTTGCCCATACTATTGAAAATGTAAAATCTTCGGAAGTCCCACGAGTAATGACTGAGAGCGCACTCGCCCCAGAGAACTGGACTGCAAAAGCCCTGTTGATTGATGAACTAAGGGGGGAAAGTGAGGACTTGGAAGAAATACAAATAGGTGAAGAAATAATTAGTGTCTTGTGGGTTATACCCATTACTGATAAAGAAGCACGTCTAATTTTAGAAGAAGGCATAGATGCTTTTGATGCTTATACAGAAAAGCTGCAGCATTCCATAATAGATCCCACCCGTCCTTATTAATAAGCAGATCAATTTGTAATGCATCTAGCCAAAAGGCACGATAACGAAATGGTTATTTTGGAGCAAGCGCCAGGTGAACCTGCTCTTTTTGTATTCTTCAATCAGGTGCGTCCCTTCTTCCAAGTCCTTGGTGAGTACTCCTGTTACCTCAAAGCACAAGTTGCAATTTTTCTTTCAAGGGGACCCTAGGGTCCCCGGCTAGTTGACTTATAGATCCAGCATGCGGACGATGGCCGCAGCCGATTCCGCGCGAGTAGTCGAGGTCTTCGGCCGAACCTTGTTATCGTTCATGCCGCCGAGAAGCGAATGCCGAGAAGCGATGTACGCTGATCCTCGCGCCCAGTCCGAAAGATCGGCGTCATCCGCGTAACCGCTGGCAGGCGCGGGGTCCGGTGCTGGTTTGCCCGAGGCGCGTACGACCATCGCCAGCATTTCCTCATGCGTGATGTGGTTCGACGGAAGAAACGTTCCGTCGGAATTGCCCCTTACAATATGGAGCTGAGCAGCTTGAGCGACGGCCTTGGCCGCCCACGAAGGGATATCGTGTTGGTCCGTGAACGGCAGAGCAATGCCTTCGACATCCGGCTTCAAAGCCCGCATGAGCATCACCGCGAACTCCGCTCTTGTCACGCTCTTTTCCGGCTTAAACGTCCCGTCTTCGTATCCGAAGACGATTCCTTGTTCGACCGCTTTCGTTATCTCAGATTTAGCCCAATGGCCCTCGATATCCGTCAACACGAGGAGGGGGGGCGGCGAGGCGCTGACGTTCACTTCGCTGATCGCCATGTAACCTCCTTCGTCCGTCGATGCGATCACCTTCGTTTTGCCCGCCGACACAGCCGTTACGATACCCGAGCTGTTGACGTGGGCGACGTTGGGGTTATCGCTCTTCCAATTGACTTTGCGATTGACCGCTACGGAGGGAGCGACGGTAGCGGTTAGCGCCGTGCTCTGTCCGGCTTGTAGCTCGATCGCCGGCTTATCCAGCGTAACGCTGGCAACTGGCGGCGTTCCGAGTGCGAACAGCCCGAAGCCGCTGGCAAACAGGGTGCCGTCGGAGGAGAAAACGATATTCCCGTGGCCGCCGCCGCTGTTATGAGGCACTTCGGCTATCCACTTGGCATTGCCGTCGACGGCGGCAATCGCGTACAAATATTGACCATCGCTGCTGTAGACATACGCAAGCTCTCCCGGGCCGGCGACGATTCGCGTGATGGAATTGGTAAATTTGGTGATCCATTTCACGTCCATGGCAGCGTTTAATCCGATCAGCTTGCCATTGACGAGTCCGACGTACAATTCGCCGGCTTTGCCGATTACCGGGGTCGTCGAAATGTCCGCGGACGCCGTATACTGATCTTTAACGCTCCCGTCCGGCTTGTAGGCGACGACAGTGTTTTTATTGGCTACGGCGTACACGGTTCCGTCGGAGCCGAGAGCGGTGCCGAAAAAGTTAGCGGAGCCGCTGCCGCCGGTCATGTCGCGTGACCATTTCAAGCTGCCGTCCGGCTTGACCGAGTAGAGACTCGACTTGCCGGATACGGCGTACACCGTGCCGTCGGCGGCGACGCTGAGCGAATGCGGGAGTACCGAAGGCACATCGACCGACCGGATAATCGAACCGTCATCGGGGTCGATCCATACGATTTTATCCGATACTGCGAGCACAATCGTTCCGTCCGCCAGGAAAGAAATCTTCCCCGTGATCGAACCGGAGTACGTCCATCCGATCCGTCCGTCTTTGAATATTTGCTGAAGTCCGCCTCCCCCTCTTGCAGCGTACAAGGTGCCATCCGGTCCGATGGTCGTGTCGTAATAGCCGTTGTCGGAGAGGAGGCTCCACAACAGCTTGCCGTTAGGCGCGATGGCGGCCAGTCCGTCACCGTCGGAGTATTTGTTCCAGCTTCCGACGTATAAGGTGCCGTCCGCTGCCAGGCTCGGAGCATAGTACGCTCCCTTGAGCTGGGAAAACTCCCAACGGCGCTCGATCAACGGAGCGTTCGCCAAGGACCCAGAAGGGAAATCGTCATCGGGATCGATCAATATGATCGGTACAGAGGGGATAGACGGGAGCGTCGGCTTAATCATCGGCTCCGCTGCCGAAGCGGTCAATGGCGAGATGGCGAGTAACCCGAGTATAAGTAGTAATGAAACCTTGTGTCGTCGCAAAATGGTCATGGAATTCCTCCAATGTTAAAATATTCCGGCGGGATTCGGATACTCCAATTATATGATTAGATGGTGTTCCAGCGATATGGAAACTGTTAAATTTCTTTTGTCTCCCGAGAGCGTTGCCACCCTGATCCGCAAGTACCGTATCTACGTTTGTTGCAATTGTGGGTATGTAGCTTTTTATGCTGTTTGTTTATGTGTTTGGCGGCGCAATCCAAACTGGTGCGGAGAACTATGTGAATTACCTGTTGCCCGGCATCCTGCTGATTGCGATTGCCAGCGCAATCTCTTATACGGCTTACCGTCTGTTTTTGGATAAGCAACGGGGCATCATTGAGCGGTTCCATACGATGCCGATTGCGAGTTCCGCTGTGTTGTGGGGCCACGTGCTGACCTCGGTGGTATCCAACGCCGTTTCACATGAATCGAGCAGTTCCTTCAGCAAACGGATACAAGAGCTCGGCCGGGGAGAGAAGAACCGAATAAGAGCGGTTTGGGAGGCTGTCGATTCAATGTGTAGAAGTGTTAGCAGGCCGTTCCAAGTGAAAAGTTACCTTCTTCTGCTCAAACAGGTTGTCCGGAATCCCTTGATTGAATAAGGATTGTAAGGTAGGGGATTCCAGACGGAGCCGTTATTTTGTCTACAACCCGCTTGGATGCAGATATAAGAGCGGTTTGTAGCCGCTAATATCCGCGAAACGGGTGCAGACCCGACCGAGTGGTTGAAATAAGGGGTGCAAACCGCCTCTATTTGTCTCGGTTAGCCCAATATGCCGAAAATAAAGGGTGCCA